>CAKRCY010000020.1:0-36223 GCA_934309195.1 uncultured Dorea sp. | reverse complement strand
ATCGTAAGTTTTACAGCTGTTCCGTCATCCAGATCAAAAATCTGCTGTACAACACCCTTTCCATATGTCTGGGTTCCTACAATCTTACCGATTCCATAATCCTGGATTGCACCGGAGTAGATTTCCGATGCGCTGGCACTGTTGCCGTTTACCAGCACTGCCAGCGGCTTGGTAAACTGATGCTCTTCATCAGATTTCATCTCTGTCTTTTTGCCATCTTTGTCTTCCGTATAGACGATCAGTCCCTTTGGCAGCATCAGATCCAGCATATCACATACGGTGCTGAGTGAACCTCCCGGATTATTACGCAGATCCACCACTAATCCTGTCATCCCCTGCTTCTCAAGATCATCCAGTGCTTCTTTGTACTGATCATAGGTTACTGTATCGAATTCAGATACTCTGATATAACCGATCTTGTCATCCATCAGCTTATACTCTATCGTCTGTGCCTGCACAGTATCTCTTGTAGCAGTCACAGTTATCTCCTTCGCATCTTCTCCTCTTAATACGGTAAGCTCTACTGTTGTTCCTTTTTCACCTTTTACTTTACTTACAACTTTCGAAAGATCTTTTCCTGTTACTTCTTTTCCTTCGACCTTATATAAGATATCATTGTCCTTAAGCCCTGCTTTCTCAGCCGGAGAATCCTTGTATATCTGAACCAGGGTGATCACCCCAGTCTCCGTGTTCTGAGACATCACAGCACCGATTCCGGAATATTCCCCGCCGGTCGATTCATATAATTCTTTCGTCTCTTTCTTGTTGTAATATACCGAATATGGATCATTCAGTCCATTGATATATCCTTTATAGATTCCGTCTTCCAGATTCTTCTCTTTTACGTCCCCCATATAATGCTTCTTGACCAGGTTCTGTAATTCCGATATCTTATCCTCTGTTTTTGAAGTAATATCGCTTCCACTATTCACTTTTAATCCGCAGGACACAAGTCCCGCTGCCAATAACATAGCAAGGGCGCCACAAAGCGCCCCTTTCAAAAAACTTTTTCTGTTTTTCATTTATCTGCCTCTTACTATGATCTGTCTTTTATTACAGATAGTTTGCCGGATTGACCGGTGTTCCATTCAGCATTACCTGAAAATGAAGATGCGGTCCGGTCGAATTACCGGTTGTTCCCACTGCCGCAACATTCTGTCCTTTGCTGACTTTCTGCCCTGCACTTACATAAATCTTACTGCAATGCATGTAATATGTCAGCAGACCGTTACCATGATTGATTACCAGCAGATTTCCTGCATTCCCTGCATATCCTGCTGAGATCACAGTTCCCGCTGCTGCCGCATAGATCGGTGTTCCTGTTGCAGCCGCAAAATCAATTCCTTTATGATTCGTACTTGCTCCTGCAATCGGCTGAGTTCTATAACCAAATGTACTTGAGATATACCCGGCCGGACAAGGATGGGTAAATGTTCCATTCCCTGATACAACCGGTGAACCGGCAGAGCCTGAAGATGAACCTGTATTCTTAGATGCTGCTGCCGCCTGTGCTTTTTTCGCTGCTGCCGCTGCTTCGGCTGCTTCTTTTTGTTTTTTCTCAGCTGCGGCTGCCGCTGCTTCTAACTGAGCCAGCTTATTCTTTGTATCGCCAAGTTCACTGTCCAGCTTCTGTATCTCGCTTTGTTTGCTCGTCAGCAGCTGATTGACATTATCCTGTTTCGCGATCAGATCATCCTGCATCGTCTGCAGTTGTTTATATTCTTTCTGAAGCTCTGCTTCCTGATTCTCCACATCTGTTACAACCTTCTGAAACTCCACCAGCATACTTCTGTCATAACCGGATATCGTACTGATATATTCTGCATTATTCAGAAATTCTCCGATTGATTTCGAAGAGCATAGGATTTCAATAAATCCGGTATTTCCGTTCTCATACATAAAACGGATTCTCTTTTTCATGCTTTCATACTGATCATTTTCATTTGCCTTTGCAAGAATCAGCTCGTCTTCTTTATTCGAAATTTCGCTTTCCTTATCCGAGATTTTTTTCTTTGTCTTTTCCATCTCATTTACCAGATCATTCAGTTGATTGGCAAGGGATGTCTTCTCACTCTCGGCAGTTTTTTTCTTGTTCTCCAGCTCTTCTGCCTTTTTCTTTGTGTCGTCTATCTCAGTTGCATACGCCGGCATGAACATTCCGCATGTTAGTGCCATTGTCAGCAGAAGACTTATCATCTTCTTTCTATTTATCATATGTCGTTCCTTTCCGGATCAGAAGCATTATACTTTCAAATGCTTGCGGATTGTAAAGAAACTTCCAACAAAACCAATTCCCACACCTAATGCGATTCCGATTGGAAGCAATGTTCTGTAAACAGTTGCTACTGGAAGGAAGTCTACAATGTTATTCAGCAGGCTGAATTTTGTCATAATATATGTAATTGCTTTATCATACATAAAGTACAGAAGTACCAGCGGAATGACCGCTCCTACAGCTCCGATGATCAGACCTTCGATTACAAACGGAGCACGGACGAATCCGTCTTTTGCACCGATATATTTCATGATCGCAATCTCTTCACGTCTTACTGTAATACCCATAGTAACTGTATTACTGATCAGGAACACAGATACTGCAAGCAGAATTGCAATAATCGCTACGGACACATATCCTACCAGCTTATTCACACTTGTCAGCGTCTTTGCTACCACATCTGATTTGTTGACTTTACGTACTCCTTCCAGTGATTTTGCAAAAGATACAACGCTCTTCTGCTTTGACACATCCGAAAGATATACTTCATAGTTGTCAGAATTTGCAAGCGGGTTATCACTCTTAAATCCTTCCGCCAGATCACTGGACTCTCCAAAGTACTGATCTTTGAACTTGTTCCATGCCTCGTCTGCACTTACATAATTCACTTTCAGTACGCCGTCCTCTTTCTTAAGCTGGGCACCAATCGAGTCTTTCTGTTCCTGTGTTGTATCTTCGTTGAAAAATACTGTGATCGCCACACCTTCTTCTGCTTTTTCCACGATATAATTAAAGTTCACTACAATGGAATAGAACAGTCCAAACAGGAAGATGCATGCCGCCATCGTTGCAATCGAAGCAATGGAAAACATCTTATTTCTGCGGATGTTCTTAACTCCTTGTTTCATCGAATATCCTATTGTACTAATTCTCATGCTTGTACCCACCTTTTTTCTCGTCGCTTACAATGACACCTTTTTTCATTGTAACAACCCGCTTCTGCATTTCGTTCACGATTTCCTGGTTATGCGTAACGACCAGAACCGTAGTTCCTCTGTCGTTTGCCTCTTCCAACAGCTTCATAATCTCCCATGAATTTGTCGGATCCAGGTTACCGGTTGGCTCATCTGCAAGCAGAATTGCAGGTTCATTCACGATTGCTCTTGCGATTGCAACTCTCTGTTGCTCACCACCGGATAATTCCTTTGGAAATGCCTTGTATTTCTGGGCAAGCCCTACCAGTGACAATGCCGCCGGTACTTTTTTCTTGATAATTCTTGTAGATGTCTCTGTTACTCTCTGTGCAAACGCAATATTTTCATAAATATTGCGATCCTTTAACAGACGGAAATCCTGGAATACAACACCGATATTTCTTCTGTACATCGGCACTCTGCGATGTTTCATACGGCTTAAGTTATTACCATTTACGATAATTGTTCCAGATGTAGGCTCCAGTTCTTTCATGATAAGTTTAATTAACGTAGACTTACCGGATCCACTGTCTCCCACGATAAACACAAATTCACCCTGTTCAATCTTCAGATTGATTCCATTCAGGGCTGCAACCCCTTTTGAGTACTCTTTCGTTACTTCTCTTAGTTCAATCATATGTTCCTCCTGATTATTAATACTCCAGCGACTCCATATACTTCATATATTTCACTACCATAAGTGCGATCTTGAATGTAATGGCGTCTTCAAACACACGCAGATCCAGACCGGTACTCTTCTGCAGTTTATCCAGTCTGTATACCAGTGTATTACGGTGTATATATAATTGTCTGGATGTTTCTGATACGTTCAGATTATTCTCAAAGAATTTATTGATCGTTATCAATGTCTCCTCATCGAAATCATCCGGTGATTTCCCCTCAAAAATCTCACGTATGAACATCTTACAAAGTGGAATCGGCAGCTGATAGATCAGACGTCCAATTCCCAAAGCACTGTATGCAATAACGCTGCGTTCACTAAAGAATATCTTACCGACATCAAGCGCTAATTTGGCTTCTTTATATGATTTTGAAACTTCTTTGATATCACCGACAACTGTTCCGTATGCGATCAGAATATCTTCTTCCCCATCTTCTTTCAGGAGCGTATACATATTCTCCGCAATCTTCTCCAGTTCTGCATGACCATCATTCGGTTCCAGTTCTTTTACCACGATAATATTCTTCTCATCAACAGCTGTCACAAAATCTCTGGTACGGTTACCAAGAAGTGTTCTCACATTGTCGAGCGCATTCGTATCTTTTTCATGCTTTGTTTCAATAATAAAGATAACACGTCTTACTTCTGTGTCAATATGTAATTTCTTAGCACGGTTGTAAATATCTACCAGAAGCAGATTATCCAGCAACAGGTTTTTAACAAAATTGTCTTTATCGAATCTTTCTTTATATGCGATAAGAAGATTCTGAATCTGAAAGGCCGCAATCTTGCCTACCATGTAAACATCATCACTTCCCCCATTGGCAAGAAGTATGTATTCCAGCTGGTGTTCATCAAAAATCTTAAAAAACTGATATCCCTGCACGACCTGACTGTCTGCCGGGGATTCAACAAAGGAGAGTACCTCCTCTACATAGTTCTCCTGTTCTGAAAATGTGCTTGCAAGAGATTTACCGTCTGTGTCCATCACGCAAAAGTCAATTCGTGTAATCCCTTTCAATCCTTCAATTGTGTTTTGAAGTATTTGATTAGATATCATATTCCATCTCCTCCACTCTTTTCAATATGCATTTTACACAACAAATTCACTCCACTAATCTACAAAATGCATATTGTCAAATCTTATCTTAATATATATAACCAAAAAAATAAAGAGGAAATCACACTTTTTTGGTGATTTCCTCAGTTTTTTTACATTTTGTACATATTTATCAGATAGACATAGTGACGAAATAACTTTCTTATATTTTTCTTATGATTTCATTTTCAGCTTATTTTTTTCCATTTCACGTCTGAAAATGTGATTCAAAAGATACTTTGCAATTTTTCCCTGACCGAATCCCGGCTTACGCGGCGAGAATATCTTCTTCCCAACTCCGATCCAGACTCTTGCATCCAGAAGATTCCTGTTTTTTGCAATAAAATCTTCCTGTAACGGAACCGATAATGCCGAAAGGATACAATCCACTTCACTTCCGTTGATTGCATTCACCAGCATATCATCCGCTCTTCCTTCTGCTGATACCTTTGCCAACCCCACTAACTGAATCCCGCTATATGCCTTCTGCAGATACCGGAATGTCTCCTGGCCTTCTTCTTCTGACTCTACCAGCAGATAGAGTCTTTTATGGTTCTTATGCAGATAGCGCATAAACATCTTCAGATACAATTCCATATTAATCTCTTCCGGCAGTTCCGGTTCTTCCGCTGCTTCAAGGATCAGCTTTTCCCCCGGCAATATCATATCAAATTCATTCATCTTTTCTTTCAGTTCCAGGAGATCGTTCATCTGCATCAGCGCATCTACCGATACAACATCTATCACACTCACAGGTTCAGATTCCAGAAATGCAATTGTTTCCTTCATGGCTTCTTTCGCTGTACAACTGTCTATATTTACATCCAAAACATTAATCTTCTCGTTCATATCCTCACCTGCTAACTCTTTTACCAGTTTTTCGATTATAGCAAATGGATATTTTCTTTTCAACCTTTATTACATAATATTCATACTAATTAACATTCGTAATATTTTTGTCATTTTTTTCATTGTTTCCAGTCTGACGTTTCTTTTTCGTGATCAGACCGCCGATTTTTCCTGTTTCTTTTGATGTAAGTGATTTCCATCCGTCCTGCATCACTCTGTCTAACAGACCAAGTTCTTCCGCAATTTCAAATTTTATTTTTTCATCCGGAGTAAGTTCTTCCAAACGGACAGGGTGTTTCTTTTTTGCCGGCATAATGATTGATTCCTTTCGTTTTTCTTTCATTATACCCCGATTCCCTTTATCTATACATTTCTGCCGCTTTAATCTTCATCCGGTATAATAATCGCCGCTATTATATATGCAAGGATCCCAGAACCTGCTCCCATTGCGATCAACACAAATGCCAGTCTTACCAGTGTCGGATCAATATTAAAATAATTTGCAATTCCGCCACACACACCGCATATCATTCTGTCTTTTTTCGACCGGTATAATCTTTTTCCATCCATTTTGCTACCTCCTGCATCTCTTTCTTTTTTACATCTGATTCATATATTTCACAGTAATCTGTCCAATGCCGCATTCGATTTCCATATTTTTTGCCGCATGATTGTCTATCGTATAGTCTTTTCCAAATCCGGAATAACTCTCATCTGCACATCTGATTTCTCCGATGCCGCATTCCAGATCATAATTATAATCTTCTTTTACACCTTTTAAATTCAGCAGAAGTTCTCCTACACCACAGTCTGCTTCTAATTTTCTTCCGGCATCTCCGGATGCTGTGACGGATCCGGCACCGCATACAAATTCTGCCTGCTCTGCCTGAAAATCAAGGATATTCACTTCTCCTGCTCCGGCATTTACCTCCAGATTATTTGTTCTGATCTGATCCGCTTTCAATTTTCCGGCTTTCATATTCAGTTCTATTTCGTTAAACGCCATGTTTTCCGGGATCGTCACGGTAATTGTGCCTTTTCCGATATTATTACTTTTTTTAATCTTTTTATTTGAAGTCAAATATAGGATTCCATCTTTTTCAAATGCACGAAAGCCCAGTTTTTCATTAATATCTATGCTTTCTACCGTAATTACATCCGTACCTGTTCCTTTTTTTAAATGGATACTTCCTGCATAGACATTACTCTTAATTGAATTGATATCTTTATATGAAGCCTTTCCGTTATTTTCAAGTATATTTGCTATACCCTCCATATTATCACGTCTTTCGTCATCGTCATCATCGTCCCAGTCATCCTGCTCATCATCTATATCATCATCTATATCGTCATCATCGTCATCATCGTCCGGATCACTGTATGTCTTATCTTCAGATACCCAACCGATCCCATATGGAAATTGATGTGCTATATCTGTCAGGGTCGTTCCCATTCCCCAGGATACCGAACAACATATGATTCCGATCAAAAACATAGAACCGCACACGATCCAGAATATTTTCCACCGTTTCTTCATTTCTTATGCCACCGCCTTTCTGTGAAATGGTTTTCTTAAAATATATACAATTCCTCTGACGATTCCCGGAAATACGATAATACAGAGTCTTACTCCGACTACGGTACCAATGACACCGATCACGATCACTATCAGTCCTGCTCCAAGAACCGCCAGTCCCACACCCGGATTAGCGAACAGACATCCTATTCCAGCCGCCAAAAGTACAACACCGACCATCACCACTGCCGCAAAACCGATTACAATCGCTGCAAACAAACAGAACACTGTTATTACAATTCCTGCAATTAATGCCAGCAGTCCTGCTCCAAGTGGTATCACGATTGGAAATCCTATCACAACAATTGCTGCGATCATAGCCCATTTTAACCATTTATTTGTCCACGGCTTGTTAGCCTGATCTTCCTGATACTCATAGCTAACGTTATCCTGATATGCCTTATTGTCTTTTTCAAATTCTTCTGTGGTTCCTGTGTCTTCCCGGTCTGATTTGATCTTCATCGCTACTTTTTCCGGACTTTCCAGCTCTTCTATTACATTCTGCTCATTCTCAGACCCTGCATCATCAAAATAATCATTATAATATTTCAACGCATCGATTCTGTCCTCTTCCGGGATATCCTGAAGAAGTCTGGACAGCGTCTCCATAAATTCTACTCTGTTCATTCTAGTCTACCTCCCTCAAACAATTCGCTGATCTTTCCGGAATATTCTTTCCATTCTTTCTGATACATGGCAAGCTGCGTTCTTCCACTTTCCGTCACTTTATAATAACGTCTGTTTCTTCCGTCAAACTGCCGGTCATAGACTTCCAGATATTCCCCTTTCTGCAGCCTCCGAAGCACCGGATATAATGTAGATTCTGATACATCGATCGCTTTTCTTACATCCTGCGTAATCTTATATCCATAAGTTCCTTCATCTTTCCGCGATACTACCGCCAGCACAATTGCATCCAGAAGAGCTGCGCCTGTATTAAAAACCATGCCCTCACTCCTTTTCGCATTATGATTTAATATTATTTTGTTACATATATTATACGTTGTATAATATAGTGTGTCAACATATATTATGTATGTTACAAAATTGTAAGATATTGCAAAAAAGAAGTACATCTGCGACTTCGGATGTACTTCCCTGTTTCTGATATATTACAAAATATACTATTCTATATAAATTTCTTCTCTTAAAGTAAATGAATAGATAATCTTTTCTTTCACTTTTTTTCCAGACATCTGTTCCAGTGCCTTTGCATAGTAACGTAACTGCTCCTGATATTTCTCTGCCAGTTCTTTTCCGTTATTCACCTTATCCGTCTTATAATCCAGCACAACTAATCCATCCGGTTCTTCGAAATAAGCATCTATGATTCCCTGTATCAGGATCAGTTCCCCGTCTTCTTCCTCCGGATACAGCTCTTTTGCATCCACCCCGAGTACAAATGGCTGTTCTCTGTAAAGTTTCTGTTTTCGGGCTGCTTCCTGCATCCGCTTTCCCGAATCACATTGCAGGAATTCCAGGATATCTGTCTGACGGATACATCCTGCCGCTGCTTCTTCCAGCCTTCCATTCCGTACCTGTTCTTCCAGCCAACAGCCGAACCGGTGCATATCCCCGTATTTCTGCATACCCGCAAAATCTAACAGCTCCATCACCCGGTGGTATGCCGTACCTCTCGGCGCCCCTGTCAGACCTTCTTCCTGCTGCATAAATCGGGGCAAAAGTGGTACCACTTCCGGTTCTTCATAGAAACGTTCTCCCTGTTCTTCCTGCCCTTCATCTGATGCGATCTCATAGGCTCTTTTTTTCAGTTCTGTGACGGTGAATTTCAGCTTCCTTTCGCTGCTCTTTTCATATGGGTAAGAAAATGCAAACTGTTCCTGCATCATCTCATGCAACCCGGGCTCATAGATTTCTTCTACGTTCCAGTTTTCAAGAACAGTTCTTGAAAGACCGCTCTTTTCTTCTTCCTCTATGCTTTCTTTTACCACATCCTCTATATGCAGGATCTGTATTCTGAACAGATCCTCCCTGCACTTTAACACTGCAGGCAATATCCAGTCCCAGTATGTGGAGGCATGACTAAGCTGGGAAAATGATAATGTCCCTTCTGTATCTTTCCCAAACATCTGATACCCGGCAATCTTATCCTCTGGTTTTGAAAGCGTTCCTGTAATGATCAGTTTCTCTTTCGCACGCGTCAGGGCTACATATAATACACGCAATTCTTCCCCGAGACTCTCTAATGCTTCCTCCTTTTGTATCACTTTTTTGATGATACTTGGAATCTTCGTACGGTATTCCAGATTCACTGCATCCAGCCCGACTCCCATACCGGCATGGAGTGCCACCGCACTTCTTGCATCCTGCATGTTGAAACGCTTTCCCATTCCGGCTGTAATTACGACAGGAAATTCCAATCCTTTGCTTTTGTGAATCGTCATTACCCTCACGGTATCCGCATATTCATCTTCTATGCTCGCCTCTCCATAATCCACATCATATTTTTGAAGTTGTTCGATGTATCTCACAAAATGAAACAATCCTTTATAACTGGTTGCTTCATATGCTCTGGCTTTTTCGATCAGCATATCCAGATTCGCCCTGCGCTGTGCCCCACCGGGCATTGCTGCCACATAATTCCCATATCCTGTTCTATCCAGTATCTTCCATAAAAGTTCATGCATCGGTGTATATGGTACGATCAGACGTAATTCGTCCATCTGTCCAAGACACTTTTCCAGCTTTTCCCGGATCTTTTGTTCCTTTCCATGTACCCTGTACTCTGCCACACTCTCAAAAAACGGCCTATCCGGATACATACACCGTATCTCTGCCATCTCTTCATCTGACATTTCCGCAAATGCGGAACGCAGCACTGCAGCCAGCGGAATATCCTGCCTCCGATTATCCAGAGCCCTCAGATAATCTAGGAGCACACCTACCTCCTGTGTCTGAAAATACCCTTCGCTGGTTCCCGCATAAGCAGGGATCCCTTCACGGTTCAACACTTCTGTAAATACATCGGCAAATCCTTTGATACTTCTTGTCAGGATCACGATATCCGAATATCGCACATTCCTGAGTTCGCCGGTTTCCTTATCCACAACTTTCTGCGAACGCAATAGTTCACGGATACGCATGGCAATCATGCGGGCTTCCAGTTCCCTTTCTGAGACAATTCCTTTTGATGTATCCCCATCCGTTTTCTGATATTCATCCAGGTCACTGTCCATTAACAGAACTTCCGTCTTAAGATTCTCTGTCTCCGGATATTCCGCCCCCGGATACAATGCCGCCTGCTCATCATAGACAATCCCGCCCAGTTTCTCCGTCATGATCTGCCGGAATATCGCGTTGGCACTCTCCAGCACTTCCTTCCGGCTTCGGAAGTTTCTGTGCAGATCAATTCTCTGAGTCTGACTTTCTTCTATATTATATGTATAAAACTTTTCCAGAAATAATTCAGGTCTCGACAGACGGAATCTGTAAATGCTCTGCTTTACATCTCCTACCATAAAGATATTATACCTGCCGCTTCTGCAAGTGGATACACTGTTAAGGATTGCTTCCTGAATCAGATTGCTGTCCTGATACTCATCGATCATAATTTCATGGAACTGATTCTGATATTCTTCCGCTATTTTTGATGGTACAAACTCATCTTCTGATTTTTCTGTCAGGATACGCAGTGCATATTGTTCCATATCCGAAAAATCAATAATATTCTGTGCCCGCTTCTGCTCTTCGAACTTTTCCCCAAACAGCCGCACAAGATTCCCCAGCTCTTCCATCGCCGGAGCACACACTTTCAAATCCTCCACCAGTTCCTGCGGACTTTCATAAAAATACTGCCCGCTGATATTCTTTACAATTCCCTTTACAAGTTCCCGGATCTTCTTGACCTGTTCGATCTTTTCTTCTGATACTGTCTGATCTTTGTTTGCCGCAATCCTCGCCCATTTTACATTTGTAAATGCTTCCGCCATCTTCTCATAAGACCGGACAGCTGACAATTCTTCAATCACCTGCATATCCTTATCCAACGTTGCTTCATACACCGCCGGACCATCCGGACTTAACGCAATCATCTCTGCCTGATCCAGCAATTCTCTGGCATCTTCCAGATTCTTCCTTATATCTGTCATTACTTTTTGCATAAAGCCGCTTTTTTCCAGTGCCTCTACATCCGGTATCCTGTACACTTCCACACAAGACTCCAGCCACGCTTCACTGTCCGGATAGCTTCTGGAAAACTCATAGATCTTCAAGATCAGATCTTCAATCTTTTTATCATCTCTCCCGGTACTGTAAGCTGCAGCAAAATCAAGGAACCTCTTACTTCCTTCCTGATATTTTTCCTCCAGCATTTCTTCCAGTACATCATGCCTTAACAGTTTCAGTTCCCCTTCTTCACCGATCCGGAATCCCGGATCGATATCTATCGCATGAAAATGATCACGGATCACAGAAAGACAGAAACTGTGAATGGTTGTGATCTGTGCATTATGGATCAGTGTTGCCTGCTGTTTCAGATGCTCATCTTCCGGGTATTCCATCAGTTTCTTCTCGATTGCCAGTCGTATTCTTTCTTTCATCTCTGAGGCTGCCGCCTCGGTAAATGTCACGATCAGAAGTTTATCTACATCCACCGGAGGGTCATCTTCTGTCAGCATCGTGATGATACGTTCTACCAGAACAGCTGTCTTTCCGGAACCTGCTGCTGCGGACACCAGAATATTACGATTTCTCAGTTGTATGACCTTCTGCTGTTCTTCTGTCCATTTCACACCCATACCTGTTTTCTCCTTTCCTGTCATCCTCTGATTCACGTTGTTCTATCCGCATTGCCGCCATGGCCTCTTCTTTTCCCATCGTTCCGATATCACGGTATTCATATCCCGGAATCTTAACATCGAATCCACAGACATGTCTGTATGGGCAGTAATCACATCCACTTTCCTGACCACGCTTATAAGGAAGGGCTCCTGCTTCACCATTCAATATCTTCGTTCTTGCCTCTTCCATCTGCCTTTTTGCATGAGTCATCATCGCAGAAAAATCCTCTCCCGCAACCACTTTGGAGTACCCTGATACGCTGCCGTTCTTATTATATTTTACCGGAACCGCCAGAGATTCGCCCGAAGTATTATGATCCAGATGCTTTAATATCTCTGTCCCAAGCGGAATGATGCCATCCGGTTTTAACTGCTTTAGAACTGCACGCTCCGCTTCTTCTTTATCTTCTGTCTTATCTACCAGCGGATCCTGAATACGGTAATAGAACACACCGGCCGGAATTATCTCCTTATCCGGATGGCGCTTTTTCTGAAATTCGACTGCCGCATCCATATAGATCATAAGCTGTAATTGTAAGCCATGATACAATGCAACCACGTCAAATGCCTTACTTCCGGTCTTATAATCCATGACTTTGACATATATCTGATCTTCCGTCTCACATATGTCAATGCGGTCAATCTTTCCTCCGAAGAAACGCAGTTCATATGCCTCCGGCACAAAGTCCCCGGCTTTCAGCTGGTTTGTAAGTGCCCATACTGTTCTCTCCAGCATCTGCTTCATGCGCACGATCAACTGTTCATTTCTTGCCGTACTGTATAATACAGAATTGCCATAATCTGTAATTGCTTCTTCCACACTTGCATCAATCAGCTTTTTTCTTTCTTCTTCCGCCAATACTGTCCAGCCGCCCGCCTCCGACGCCTTTTTCGAAAACAGTTCCAGGGCTCTGTGACAGACATTTCCCAGATCGACTGCTTTAAATTCATACAACGGCCGTTCCTTCAGGCGAAGCCCGTAAGCAAGGAAATGTGCACACGCACAGGTCGCATACCGTTCCATTCTCGTGATGCTTCCTTCGAAATTCTCTCCATAAAGTTCTCTTGCTACACGTTCCGATAATGGATCTTCCGGACGCCTGTAGTACCATGCGCGCAAAATCCGGTCCACCGCGGCTTTCCATTCCGGAGATTTCTGATACCAGGTATATAATTCCTGCCAGGTGAGGTCCAGATTCTTCTCCTGCAGTCCGCGGATCAGATAAGCAACTCCACTTTTCTCCGTCAGTTCTTTTTCCTTTAGTTTTCTTGCTTCTTCATCCTGAACCTTTAACTCCGGATATAATCTTGATAATTCCTGTATCAGATAAGACGGGCGCTGCGCTTTCCCTCCCGCAGACACTTTACTGTAATAAATCTTCAGTTTTTCCGATGGCTTAGTCAGGTTCATATACAGGTAAAACTTCTGGACATATGCTTTTTCCTTGCCGCCTGCCGCCAGCGCATGATCCGCCTGCCGGAACTTCTCCCTGTCCTGTTCCGTTAACAGACCGGTTCTCATAAGTGCTCCGGGAAGAAAGCTGTCATTGGCTCCAAGAAAAAAGAGTGCCCTGATATCTTTTAATCTTGTTCTCTGCATATCTCCTGCCACTACCTGATCCACACTTGGAGGGATTACACCGACTCTTGCCTCCTCCAGTCCTGCATCCAGAAGCTTACAATATTCGTTCAGCCCCACCGGTTCCTCACCCAGAAGTTCTACAAATTTATCAAATAATTCTATGATGATCCGGTAGACCTGTGAATATTCCTTCGCCAGTGCCAGCTCACCTGCTTTCTGAAATTCTTCTTCTGTTCTTTGCAGGCGTTCCTGAATATTTTCCTTCACCATGAACTCATACACTGCCATTGTGATATCACGTACCGTTTTCCTCTTTTGTTTTAATACGAACATCAGGTTATCCACTTTTTCTACCAGTTGTACGCGATAATGATTCAGCCGGTCCAGTTCCTCTTCTTCCATCCCTTTCAACCTGCGGATCCAACGGTTCTGCCAGCCTTTATATCCCCTGATTCCCAGTCCGATCACATAGTTTTCCAGTTCATCGACTTCCTCGCAGGCGAATCCTGCAAGATTCGTTCTCAAGAAGCGGAATACACTTTCATAAGAGAAATTCTTCTCCGCCATATTCAGAAGACTTCTTATATATTCTACAAATGAATTCAGCAGGATGCTTCTCTTATGATCCATAAACACCGGAATCCCGTAATTCTCAAATGCCTGTTCCAGATAGTCTCCATATACATTCATATCACTGACGATCACACCGATATCTCTATATCTGTACTGCTCTTTACGTACCAGTCTGCGGATTCCCTCTGCCACTGCATCTGCTTCCTGTCTCGGGTTTCCTGCTGCATGGATTTCCAGATTTTCCACAGCTTTATCATACCTTCCAGCCCCGTACCGGAAGATATTTCTCTCCAGGAATGCCAGTTCCCGGTTCTTTTCAAATCGTCGCACCGGATATCCATACAGGCAGACCGGTTCTTCTACCTCTATACGATCTTCCCCTGCCATTCTGACCAGTGTCGTCACCATCTGCTTACTCAGTCCAAACAGCTGATAGGGATGCTTATAAGAATACGGATTCTCCCTTTCATCCATCGTAACTGTCACCCAGACTTCCCTGCAGCACCGCATAAGTTCCAGAATCAGCCGGTTCTGCACCGGGGTAAATCCGGTAAATCCGTCAAGCACTACAACACTGTTTTTCAAAAGTTCTGATTCTTTTACCTGACTACTCAATACATCCAGCAGTTCTTCTTTCGTGATATACCGCTCTCTTAAGTAATCCTGAAACCCTTCATACAAAAGCCTGATATCTTTTAACTTGTAATACAATCTGGATTCTTCATCCAGATGATCCAGCATCTCATCCATCTCTTCTTCCCCGATATCATACTGTGTAAATTCAGATATCACGGATTTTACCTCACTGATATATCCAAGTTTCTTAATATTCCCTTTCAATACCGTCAGTTTGTCCTCATAATCCCCTGCAATCTTCCTGAGGATCAGGTTTTTTCCCTCATCATCCAGAACCTGCATCTGCTTTGTACCGGTCTCTTCAAATACCCGGTAAGCAAGTCTTGCAAAACTCAGTATATCGATATTCATGATACCGTGTCTCGGATGCATACTGACCAGATCCTTCTGCGTCTGCATGGTGAACTGTTCCGGTACGAGCACTATGAAATTCTTCAGTGGGTATTTTTCTGATTCTTCTATGACATGCTGATATAAATAAGTTGATTTTCCTGAGCCGGATGGCCCGAATACAAATTTTAAAGGCATAAGGTTTCCTCCTTATGCCCTAGTATAACACGAATATATGTTTGTGTATAGCCGTAAAACCTGCTTTTATACCGTCATTCACGACAGCTTCCGCAGCATTTTCCCGGTATTCTATAATGCACGCAGTCTCTCTGCAAATTCATTACTAAGTGTCATCTTCGCAACGTAGAACACATCTCCTGTCATGTATACATTCCAGTCATCTTCTACTTCTACCTGGAGTTCTCCTCCCGGCATGTGAACGATCACTTTACTGTTCGTAAGTCCCAGTTTGTACGCTACACCTGCTGCCGCACATGCTCCGGTTCCGGATGCTCTGGTGTATCCCGCACCACGCTCAAAGATTTCGATCGCAATATTCTCTTTATCCATCACCTGCATGATCTGTGTATTGATTCTGTTCGGAAAATATCTTGCAATCTCGGAATAATCACCGATCTTGCATACCAGCGGTTTGGAAATCTCACGCATAGGGATCACGCAGTGTGGATTACCAATGGATACACAGGTAACCGGATACAATGTCCTTCCGAATACCATGTCCTCGTTGATCACTTCACGCCTCTCGCCAATGACCGGGATCTCATCACTCCAAAATGATAATTTTCCCATAGATACACGCAGCCGGCTTCCATCTTCATTTAAGAATGTCACTTCCACCGGACCGTTTCCTGTGTATAATTTGAAATTCTTTTTCTGTACGTAACCGGCATCTTTCAGATATTTTGCAAAGATGCGGACACCGTTTCCACTGGTCTCTGATTCACTTCCATCCGGATTCCATACTTTTACATGCATACCGTCTTCTTTCAGGATCGGTCCTTCCAGAACTCCGTCAGCGCCAAGCCCCTCATTACGATCACAGATCATTTTTACATTTGCCTGATCCAGTTCTAATTCATTGTGATTCGGATCGAATACAAGATAATCATTCCCCAATCCATGATAACGTTCCAATACTACTTTCATCTTTCTTCCTCCTGATTTTTTAATCCCCGTCTTTTAGCACCTTAAAGTTTCTTGTATTACTTTTTTATTTCTTTTGATTATATATAGTTTACTTGGAGTGTCCGCCGCTTACTGAATCTGTTACCTGCAGCATTCTCTTTATTCATATCATAACAGGCATTATTTCCATAATCTACACAAATAATGCCTTGTTTCTTGCAAATAATGCCATTTTCCTATAAACTAATGATAAATATGATTTTGATACTGTTTTTTAATAATATGTGGAGGATATACATGGAACAATATGAGAAAAAAGGATATCTGAACAGTGAATTCAGACTTTTTCACCTGACTGATCAGGAGACCAAAGAAATAGATTACCACTATCACGATTTTGATAAGATCACGATATTCATTCGCGGAAAGGTCAATTATATGATCGAAGGCCGCTCTTATGACTTAAAACCTTATGATATCGTTCTGGTAAAGCAGGGAGATATCCATAAGCTGACGGTAGACAATTCCTGCCCTTATGAAAGGATTATCGTCTACATCTCTCCGAATTTTATGAACGCATACCAGACCGAAAACTATGATCTGAGTTACTGTTTCCAGAAAGCTGATCAGGAGCACTCCAATGTTCTGCGCATCCCCTCGCCGGAAAAGAGTTCCCTGTTCCGTTCTATCTCTAATCTGGAACACTCTTTCACTGACGGCGGTTATGCTTCCGAACTCTACCGGCAGGTAATGTTTCTGGAATTCATGATCCATCTGAACCGGGCGGTAAGAAAAAACCGGCTGGAATACATTGACACGGATAACTGTAACGAAAAGGTGCTCGCCATCCTTGATTACGTCGGCGAACATCTCTGCGAGAACTTATCGATCGACCTGATCGCCAGACATTTTTATATCAGCAAATATTATATGATGAGACTATTTAAGCAGGAAACCGGTTATACACTGGGACAATATATCTCCCAGAAACGGCTCCTGCTTGCAAAAGAACTATTATCTTCCGGTGTGCCTGGCACACAGGTTTGTTACGATTGTGGATTTAAAGATTATTCTACGTTTTCCAGAGCTTATAAGCAATTGTTCGGTGTAACGCCTTCCGGACGTACCTGCCCGTAAAGTTCTGCCGGAACGAATGCCCTCACAAAGATGCCATCCTCCCGGTATTCTTCCTCCTGAAGTTCTCCGTACTTCCGGATCTTTTGGATCTTTCCGGCTTCTTTATATGGATATAACGCCTCAATCTCCACTTTCTGCTCCCTCAATACAGCTTCTATGGACTGAAGGAATTCTGTAATTCCTTCTCCCGTCTTTGCCGAGATTTTCACATGATAATCTGCACGCAGGTCTCTCGGAACCCAGGCATCTTCCACCCGGTCGATCTTATTAAATACCGTGATCACCGGCTTATCTTTCACGCCGAGATTCTGCAGTGTTTCGTATACGGTGTACATCTGTTCATCCATCTGCGGATTCGAAGTATCCACTACATGCAGGATGATATCCGCATATTTTGCTTCTTCCAGTGTACTCCGAAAAGCCTCTATCAGATGATGTGGAAGCTTTCTGATAAATCCTACCGTATCCGTCATGAGAATTTCCTGACCGCTTGGCAGTTTCAGATCCCTGGTAGTGGGATCCAGAGTTGCAAATAATTTATCTTCTGCAAGAATTCCTGCACCGGTCAGGGTATTTAACAGTGTAGATTTCCCCGCATTTGTGTATCCTACGATTGCTGCTACCGGAATATGGCTTCTGCTTCTCTGCTCTCTGGTCACTTCCCGGTGTTTTTTGACATCCTTTAACTCACGGTTCAGTTGTGCGATCCGGCTTTTGATCAGACGGCGATCCATCTCCAGTTTCTTCTCTCCCGGTCCTCTGGTTCCAATTCCGCCTCCCAGTCTGGACATCGCTCTTCCCCAGCCGGTCAGTCTGGTCTGCTGATACTTAAGCTGCGCCAGTTCTACCTGTATCTTACCTTCACTGGTCGATGCTCTTGCCGCAAAGATATCCAGAATGATCAGGGTTCTGTCCATAACTTTCACATCCAGTTCATCCTGCAGGTTCTTCATCTGCGCCGGAGACAATTCATCATCACACACAATACCGGTCGCACGCAATTCCCAGATCATATTTTTTAATTCTTCAATCTTTCCCTTCCCGACATAAGTTGCCGGATGCTGCTGTTCCCGGTTCTGGATCAGTATTCCTGCCGTCTCTGCCCCGGCTGTCGATACCAGATCTTTTAATTCTTCCAGTGATTCTTTTGTATCATCCTGATCCGAGAGAGCAACTCCAACCAGAATCACTTTTTCTGTTTCATTTTTTATTTCTATCATATTCTATTAACGCGTCTCCAGGAATTCTGCTTCTTTTTTGGCTGCTTTGTCATTCGGATAACTTTCCAGATATTCTTCCAGTTTTACTTCCGCGCTCTCCCAGTCTTCCATCTTCTCATAGGCAACGATGATATTATATTTCATTTCTTTCTTCATCTTCTTACTGACGTCATCCTGTTCCATTCCAAGATTGTAATAATTCAATGCTTCTTTTGCTTTGCCCAATTTCAGATCACAGTTTCCGATGAGATTATAAATGGTTCCTGTCTTCTCAGCATTATTATCCAGAGCCTTCCTGAATGCATTTCTTGCCCCTTTATAATCTTTCTGTTCCCATTTTGCAATGCCGATTCCTCTCCAGGCATCTCCGGTATTCTTATTCTTTTCTATTGCCTGTTCAAACTGTTCAACCGCCTGATCGTATTCTCCTTTTTCAAGATACTCGACTCCTTTTTTCGAAGGATTTCCACAGGCAGTCAGTAACAGACCTGCAGTGAATATTGCAAGTAGTGCTTTTCCTCTTTTCATACTTTTTCTATATACTCCTCATTTATTCAATCTGCCAGTCGATCGGCTCTATTCCATGCGCTCTCAGATAATCGTTCGTCTGACTGAATGGCTTACTTCCAAAAAATCCGCGATATGCCGACAGCGGACTCGGATGCGGTGCTTTCAGGATCAGATGCTTCGGATTATTCAGCATCCTCGCCTTTCTCTGCGCCGGCGCTCCCCATAAGATGAATACGATCGGACGATCCTGACTGTTAAGTGCCATGATCGCCGCATCGGTAAATTCTTCCCATCCGATATCTTTATGGGAATTCGCCTGATGTGCCCTTACGGTTAATACCGTATTCAACATCAGCACACCCTGTTCTGCCCATTTAGTCAGACAGCCGTGATTCGGGATCGTACATCCCAGATCATCATGTAGTTCTTTATATATATTCACAAGCGAAGGCGGCACATCCACGCCTTTTTTTACCGAAAAGCAGAGTCCGTGCGCCTGTCCTACATTATGATATGGATCCTGTCCCAGAATTACTGCCTTTACATTATGAAGCGGTGTCAGATGAAATGCATTAAAGATATCATCTGCCGGCGGAAAGATCTGCCTTGTTCTGTATTCCTCATTTACTGTCTCGAATAATTTCTTATAATATGGCTTTTTGAACTCTTCTTTCAGAGCGTCCAGCCAGTCATTATTAATTGCTGCCATTGTCTTTTACACTATCCTTTTTATTTTTTGGTCCACGCTGTCATACAGACTGCAAACTACAGACGGACAGATACACCTTTTCCTCTTAAATATTCTTTTACTTCTCTGATCTCCAGTTCTTTGTAATGGAATAAGGATGCCGCCAGCGCTGCATCTGCTTTTCCCTCTGTCAGTGCATCGTAGAAATGTTCCAGATTGCCCGCTCCGCCGGATGCGATTACCGGAATACTCACTTCTTCCGCAATTGCTCTTGTAAGTTCCAGATCATATCCTGCTTTCGTTCCGTCGCAGTCCATGCTGGTCAGAAGAATCTCTCCTGCACCAAGCTTTTCCACTTTCGCTGCCCATTCCACAGCATCAATTCCTACATCGATACGCCCGCCATTCTTATAGATATTCCATCCGCTTCCGTCTTCGCGTTTCTTTGCATCGATCGCCACAACCACACACTGGCTTCCGAACTTTTCCGCCGCTTCAGAAATTAAATTTGGTGTATTGATCGCGGATGAATTGATAGAAATCTTATCAGCACCTTCTCTCAAAAGAGCTTTAAAATCGTCCACTGTACGGATTCCTCCGCCTACCGTAAACGGAATAAACACATTTTCCGCTACTTTACGGACCATATCGACAACTGTACCCCTTGCATCCGAAGATGCTGTAATGTCCAGAAATACCAGTTCATCCGCCCCTGCCTTATCATATGCCTTCGCAATTTCAACAGGATCTCCCGCATCCCTTAAAGATACAAAATTGACTCCTTTTACCACTCTTCCGTTATTTACATCCAGACATGGAATAATTCTTTTTGTATGCATTGCCTTGTCCCCCTATAATTCCACAAAGTTTTTTAAAATCTGAATTCCTATATCACTGCTCTTTTCCGGATGGAACTGGCAGGCAAACACATTCCCCTGTTCTACCGAAGCATGGATATGTGTACTATACTCTGTTGTTGCAGTCACAATACCTTCATCCTCTGCTTTCAGATAATAAGAATGTACAAAATATACATAGGAATCTTCCGGAATATCTTTAAATAATCTTCCGTTATTCTGGAATTTTAGTGAGTTCCATCCCATATGAGGAATCTTAAGTCCTTCCTGATCCGGGATTCTTAATATCTCTCCCTTCAAGATCTCAAGGCCTTCTACATCCGGAGTCTCATCACTTCGTTCAAATAATAACTGCAGTCCGAGGCAGATTCCAAGAAATGGCGTCCCTTTGGCTGTTACATCTCTGATCACTTCATCAAGTCCATACTGTCTGAGTTTTCCCATCGCATCTCCGAATGCACCGACTCCCGGAAGGATTACCTTATCTGCATTCATGATCGTCTCTCTGTCTCTTGTAATTATTACTTCCTGTCCCAGAAGCTGCATGGCTTTTTCCACGCTCTTTATATTTCCTGCATCGTAATCGATAATCGCTATCATCTCGTTGTCCTGCCTTTCGTATGTGGTGTGGGACTCTCCGGCCATTCATTCCGTGCCCATTATTCTTTATTGTACATCAAGTTCAAACCAGAATTCAACTCCATTATCATAATTCTTTACTCCATATTCCTGATGGAAAGATTTCATAATTGCTTTTACAATAGAAAGACCGATTCCATTACCGCCATATTCGCGTGTATGCGCTTTATCGACTTTATAGAATTTATCCCATATATGTGCGATATCTGCTTCTGGTATCGGAGTTCCGGTATTAAATACGGATACCCGCACTTTACCGTCTTTTTGAACCATTTTTACCTCTATCACCATATCCCCGCTGACATGATGGCATGCATTACTGACATAATTTTTTACGACCTGCTCTACTTTAAATTCATCTGCCCATGCATAGATATCTTCTTCTGTATGCAGGAGAATTTTTGCCCCTGCCTGATCTGCCATGATTTCCATACTCTGGAGCACGCCTCTTACAAGTGCCGTAAGATTAAACCTTTCAAACACAATATCCTCATCGCCGAATTCCAGCTGGTTTAATGTCAGAAGATTCTTAACCATCTGATTCATCTTGGAAGCTTCATCCATGATCACATCACAGTAAAATTCCCGGCTCTCCGCATCTTCATTCACCCCCTCTTTTAATCCTTCGGCATATCCCTGGATCAGTGCAATCGGTGTCTTTAATTCATGCGATACATTTCCAAGGAACTCATTTCTCATCTTTTCCAGCTTGTCCTTCTGTTCGATATCTTTCTGCAGACTGTTATTCGCCTTCTTAAGCTCCGAAATTGTGCTTTCCAGTTTTTCCGACATCCGGTTAAAGTTCTCACCCAGTTCCCCGATCTCATTACTTCCACCACTGGTATACTTTGCATCAAAATCAAGATCTGCCATGCGGTCTGATAATCTTGCCAGTTCGCAGATCGGTTCTGTGATCCGTTTTGCAAAATACCAGATCAGTAAGATAGATACAACGATCAGTATACTCCCTATATATAATAAGAAACGGTTCGATATTGCTGCGCTCTCCCGCATACTTTCCACCGGACTTCTGAGCAGAAACTGACTGCCATCATCCAGGCTTCCCCACATATCTACATAATAGTTCTGATTCCATGGATCCCATGACTGATTGATCTGATAAACTTCCGTGGAATCCAGGATCCGGCTTTCTTTCTGTGCCTGATTCAGGAAATATCCCATCATCTGATTCTTCAGCATATTCTTATCATGCACATTTGTATGTACATCATTATCTTTTTCTATGACCAGATAAGAAATATTATTTTTTTCAGCGAAATGAATAAGTGAACTGTTTTTCTTTGTACTGTTCCACTTATCTTCATTAGATACATCATTTAGCTTTTCATAAAGTTCTATAAAACGCGATTCCTTCTTACTGATATAATATGGTTCCAGAAATTTGCCGTTGATGAACATTAATGTCACTACCAGGCAGATCAGCAGTCCTACAAACGCCATGATCATCTGCGTCTTGATCGAATGATGCCTGTTTTTGATCTGTGTCTTTTTTTCTTCACTTATGATCTTCATTCTTCATCAACCTCAAATTTGTAACCCATCCCCCAGATCGTCTTGATATAATTTCCTTTTTCTCCGAGTTTGCTTCTCAACTTCTTAACATGTGTATCAATGGTTCTTGCATCTCCAAAATAATCGTAATCCCATACGTTATTCAAAATTTTCTCTCTTGATAATGCAATACCCTGATTCTCAACAAAATATGTCAGAAGTTCAAATTCTTTAAAGCTTAATTCAATCTCCTTATCATCAATCTTCACCTGATGTGCTGCTTTGTCGATCACAATCCCGCCGGCATTGATCTCATCACTCTCTCCTATTACATTGGCTCTTCTTAAGATTGCATTCACTCTGGCTACCAGGATCTTCGGGCTGAACGGTTTTGAGATATATTCGTCAACGCCAAGATCAAATCCCTGTAATTCGTCTCTCTCTTCTGATCTTGCGGTCAGCATGATAATCGGAACTTTAGATGACTGGCGCACTTCACGGCATACCTGCCAGCCGTCCATTCTTGGCATCATCACATCCAGGATGATCAGTGCAATATCCTTTTCATCATAAAATTCTTCCATTGCTTCCATACCATCTCCGGCTTCGATCACCTGATATCCTTCTCTTCCCAGGAAATCCTTCACCAGTTTCCGCATTCTGCTTTCATCGTCTACTACTAATATTTTGATCTTATCCATAAGACCCGCCCCTCCTCTTAAATTTATATTTTCATGATATATTTTCCTTTGATCTTATTTATTATAGCAGAGAACTATGTAGCCTTTGTGAATTTTCCGATATATAGGCAAAAAAGTACCCGCAGTATCATATTACTTATGCTACCACAGGTACTCTTTCTTAAGTTACTCTAATCAGCAATTGTTATTTTTTACAACTTTTATTACTTACTCTTCATCTTCTCTTTTCTTTCTCTTAAGTGAAAATCCTCCGATTCCGGCTCCGAGAGATGTTACTGCAAGTCCTAACCACGCAAACATGCCGGATGGATCTCCGGTCTTCGCAGCTTTTCCACTCTTCGTATTCGATGTGGATCCGGCCTTACCGGATTTGCCTGATGTACCGTTTGTACCTGTTGTACCGGTTGCTCCATTTGTACCGTTAGCTTTCTGTCCTGCATCCTTTTTCACAAGTGCACTGATTGCTTTATTCAGTTGCTCAGTTGCTTTATCAACTGTATCCTGATCTTTCTTTTCTTTCAGTGCTGTATCAGCCTCAGTCATTGCTGACTGAAGTGTTTTCCAGCTGTCGGCTGTATAATCTGATTCTTTTAAAGCGTCTGCTGCTTTCATTGCTTTTTCAAGTGCATCTGTTGATACCTGTTTCGTTGTGTCTTCAGATGGCGCCGGAGTTTCTCCCGGAACTTTGTATGTAAATGTAAGAGGTGTTGTATAACCTGTTGATGTAACTGTAATCTTGAATTCTGCTCCGGCCGCCGCATCTTTAAATGGCGCTGCATCTGTCACCAGTGTTCCGTCTTTATCAATAATCTTTACAGAACCTCTTCCACTTGCTGCATAATCGGTACCATTCACATTTACAGATGTAATATTTCCGATATAAGCATTGAATGCTTCCTCATTACTGTTTTCTGCCACTGTAAGCTTTTTGTTATCTGCATCATATTTTGCCGGCATATCTGTTGTTGACAGAATAAATGTTGTTTTCAGATCTGCATATTTTCCATTTTTATCTTTTACTGTAAGTGTGTATTTACCCGGTTTAATGGACGAATCTGCTTTATATGTTAATACATTGCCTTCTACGTTCACATTCAATCCTTCAACCGTATATTCCGGATCAAAACCATCCTTAAGATTCAGTTCTATCGCCGTCTTACCAGCAGAAATATCTGCATCTGCAACCTTAACAGCATCCTCTGTTTTTGCAAATTTTACAGGGACATAAAGATCATTAACATCAATTGTATACAGACCATTTGTTGTATAATATTCAATACTGTCAATCGTCTTACCCATCATAGATGCATAATGCGCTGAAGATGTCGGGCAACCATGTACTGACTCTGTATATCCGGTACTCCATGCGAGCTCATTTCCTCTCCAGATATTCTCCAGATGACGCATACCATAGGCTGTTCCATCTGTTGTCTTTACAACAACTGCATTTACATTAGAAGATGTAATCTTATCTTCCGGAAGTCCGTCCAGATTAAGCTGGTAATCTCCATAAGAAGACTGTGTCAACAATTCTGCCGTAACACCTGTCAGAGCTTCTGCTTCCTGCCCTTTCACTTCGCTGAATACAAGATTTCCATCCTTATCCATAGAAACTTCTTTATAATTTGCAGGAGTCTCTGTCAGCGGATAGTATGCATATGTCTCATTTTCGAAAAGTGTATCTTTTCCTTCTAATGTTGTGGTAGATGTCTGTCCACGGTTCGTTACAGTAATATCAACTTTATCCGTATCTTTTACTTCTTTGTATTTTGTAAGATCTACGGAAGGATCTGCTTTTACAGCAAATGTAATACCATCAATCTGTGATCCATCTGTATTTTCATGATAAGAACCACCTGCAAGTCCTGTAGTACGTGTCTTATTCTTTGTTGCTGAAGTAAATACGTCAACATCCACATCATTATTTGTTGTCTCTGATCTGTAGAATGCTGCGTATGGGATGTTCATGAGAACATAAGTCTCTTTTTTCTCTGCTTTTGCAAGTGCCTCGATTGCTGCATTCAGATGACTGGCTGCCTCATCTACTGTTGCCTGTGAATGCGGTGTTTTTAATTCATCTTTTGCTTCCTGAAGCTCTGTCTGCATTGCCGCCCAGCTGTCGGCCGTATAATCTGATTCCGTCAGACTTTCAGCTTTCTTAATTGCTGCTTCCAGATTTGTTGTACTGATCTCTTCTTTTGCGTCTTTTACGATGTTTTCATCTGTTGCCTGGAAATTATATGTTACATCTTTATAACCCAGTGCTGAAATTGTAATTGTCCAGTATCCTGTTCCATCTGTTCCTTCCGGCAATGTACAACGAAGTGATTTGGTAAGGCCAAGCTGAACCCCCATTGATTTATGCATCCAGTTATCTGCTGCAAATTTTGTTCCATATGTTGCTTTTGCATTTGTGTATGTACTGTCGTCTCCATAGTATGTCCATTTTACACTCTGCATATTTGCTCCGAGATCTCCGTAATTACCTGTCAGATCTACCCTTAAGAATTCTCCATAAGAACCATTTGCTTCTTTCACTGTAAGCCCTGCTTCTTCTGCAGATGGTGCTGTTTTTAATTTCTGTCCTTCAATACCGGAACCTGTTCCGGCTTCTTTTGCAGAAAAACTGAATGTTCCATCTGCATTCCTGGTTGCTGTCTTAAGTCCGTTTGTATCTGCTGTAACTTCTGCTTTCAGACCACTGTATGACTGCAATTTATTTTCTGCAAATCCTCCTGCAAGTTCTCCGCCATTTTCCACAACTTTATATGCCTTGCAGAACGCTTCATAATCTTCTGATGCTACTTTTACCGGTACATATTTCAGGCCTGTGACATCATATTTTACCATCTTCGTTGTTGTTCCATCTTCTTCCGTGATTGCTCCACGATTAAATGTAATCGTCTTTCCATTTGTCAGAACAGCTTTATCTGACGCTGTCCAATATGATACTTCGTAAGATTTCCCGTTTTCAGCCTCTATGGTTGCTGCGCACTGATAACTTCCTCTGTGAAGTCCATGATTCACTGTTGCACGTGTTACGACATCAAAAGCTCCTTTATCCAGTTCTCCTTTTTTATCAGTTTTATCTGATGATGAACTGTCTCCGGCTGCCTGTACTCCTTCTGCTGCCCAGTATTCCGCCCAGCTAAGCCCTGCATAGACATATTTATATTCTTCTTTTACTGCCGCTTTCAAGTTATCGATTGCACTATCAAGATTTTTTTCGCTGCATCGACTGTATCCTGAGATTTCTTTTCAGCAAGTGCTGTCTCCGCAGATGTAAGTGCTGTCTTTAACGCATTCCATGTCTCAGCTGTGTAATCACTTTCTTTTAATGCTTTTGCTTTTGTAATTGAAGCTTGCAGAGCTGCTGTATCTACAGTTGCTGCTGTACTTGCTTCTGGTGCTGACTGGATTGCTGCTAATGCAGCTTCTTTTACAGCTTTCGAAGTACAAGTTGCACCAGATACAGCATCCCAGCTATTAATTGTATCTTCCGTTGCATCTTTTCCAATCAGAGATTCATATCCCGGATAATCTACACCTTTTCTTGTTCTGCCTTTTTTTGCCCAGCTAAAATATGAATCACTTTCTGAATCATATGAATCATCTGGATTAACCGTAATACTAGCAATCTTTCCATTAGCTATCGAAAGACTTAAATCAATATTATATTCATTCCATCCTTCTTCTTCACTATCAGTGACATGTGCAGTCTTCGTATATGTTCCATCTTTTGCCACCTGATCTTTCGTTACCGCCATCGCCGGTACCGCCGGACAAATGCTGGCTGCCATGGTCGCCGACATCGCAACTGCCATTACTTTTGTCTTCATTTCTTTCTTTTTCATAAAAGCCTCCTTAATGAAAATATTTATTATTAAGTTAGTGTTTTCTAACTTATAATCAAAAAAAATTTTTACTAATCAGACATGTGTGTTTTCCACCCATGTCTGCATGTTATGTTATTTTATACGCCAAGCCAGATACATAATCCCAGTAATATCAACGCTCTTAAGATTGTAAACCAGATTTCATTGCCTCTGATCTTTTTCACTCCGCAGTGAATATTCTTCTTCGGACATGTATCTATACATTTCTGGCACTGAAAACAGTCGCCTTCCACTTTCCAGGAACCATCCGTCGGAAGTCCGATATTCGCCGGACATTTTCTGGAACATGCACTGCACTTTGGAATGCATGATTCCCGGTCTCTGCGAAGTGCAAATACCGGTAACACCGGAACCAGTGAGAATACCGCTCCCATCGGGCAGAAATTTCTGCAGAAAAATCTTTCCTCCAGACACATTCCGACAATCAGAAGCACCAGAATGACCAGCCCTATGAGATATCCATTCAGTTTAAAATTTCCTGCATGTATCATGGAAAATACATCCCACGGACTTGTTCCCTGCGCTTTACTGTATACACCGCCATAACACATAAATACGATAATTGCCAGGATCACATATTTCAGATATACAAGTCTGTCTGCAATCCGGTCCGGAATCTGCACCGGTTTCTTTTTCATCTTTTTGCAGATCAGTCTGTATAGCGCATTTACTCCATCGCCAAGACTTCCAAATGCGCAGGCAAATCCACAAAAGAATCTTCCGAAAACAGCAGTATATATACAAACCACAATGAGTACAGTAACAAATGATGTCAGCGCCACTTTTTCACCTGCGCCAATCTGTGTAAATATGTATTTCACACCTGCAAATGCTGCCGTATATACTGACGGAATAAAAATAAAATACAGCAATTGGATGATTGCCCTTATCCATATATGTATCTTTTTCAATTGTTTTGCATTCATTTATTTTACCGCCTTTTCTAATGCCAGTTTTACCGCATTCTTAATTCCTGTAGAACTGAAAGTCGCACCACTGATCGTATCTACTTCTGCACTTTGCGCATCCAGAATCTTCGGTATAATATCTTTCGCCATAGTCAGATAAGAACCATCTTCTCCGTCAGCAGAGACAATATTTACTTCCTTAATCTTCTGCTTTTTTACTATTACTTCCACTTTAACAGTTCCACCAAATCCATCCGCTTCTCCGGTATATGTCCCGTCTTTATAAGAACCATTTTTTGAATCCTGATCTTCTAAACTTTCCGTATTTTCGATTTTTGCATTCAGTTTTGCTATTTTCTCATCTTTTGCTCTGACTTCAAGCACGGAATTATATCCCAATATCAACCCGGCGATCACTACAACACTCATCAGGCGCATCCAGAATTCTCTCATTCTTCTCTCTCCTTTCGCTTGATCTCTTTTTACTGTCTTTTTGCAGAAAGCAAGGCGTTCTCACACGCATCCAGAATTGCTTTTGAAGTGCAGGTTGCACCTGATACTGCATCAATTCCTTCTGTATTACCTTTCTCGATCAACTGGCTTGTCACACCTTTTTTATTCGATGTTCCGTTTGCCGCACGGAGGATATATCTGTCATTTGAGGAATCTCCGTCCCCTTTTACATCGGTAACAGCAACGATCTTGTCATCCCGCACTGTCACTTGTAACGTCAAATTATAGGCTGTGAAATCTTCATCTTCATCCGGTCTGCACAGTGCACGTCCTTCATAGATACCATTTTTATATACTGTAGTATCAGCTTCACCATCGTCTTTTTTCTCCAGCAGTGCCAGTGCCTGGTTCAGGTTCTCAAGCGCCCGGTCTGCATCTTCCTGACTGATCTCTGTCTTATCCGCGTCAAGCAGCTTCTGTGCATCTTCCATTCTGGTCTTAAGGACCGCATAGGTTGCTTCTGTATAATCCTCTTGTCTCAGTTCTTCTGCTTCTTTCATCGCTTTTTCAAGTTCCGAAGTATCAGCTTCTTCTTTATCCGCCTCCGTTGTCTGTCCGTTTGTTACCTTTTCTGCTTCTTTTAATGCATTCTTCACTGCATTTATAAGACCATTTGAACTGTAAGTCGCTCCGGATACTACGTCCACATCCGTACTCTGGTTTTTCATAATATTTTTTACTACATCCATTGCACGGTTAAAGAATTTTTCATCATCCTGATTCTTTGTTACAAGTACTGCC
This sequence comes from uncultured Dorea sp., assembly GCA_934309195.1. GTDB lineage: Bacteria > Bacillota > Clostridia > Lachnospirales > Lachnospiraceae > Dorea_A. The sequence continues at coordinate 6,440 of CAKRCY010000020.1, read as the reverse complement.
TTGATGGATTTATCCTGAAGAACCACCGCTACTTCTATCTCTCCGTTGTATCCTTCTGCCGTTCCGTAATAAATCCCTTCTTTATACGGGAAATTTCCTTTGACAGTCGTATTGTCTTCTGTCTTAGAAGTATCTTCCGTCTCTGTATTCACAGACTGTGAATTGCCGCTTACTGCAGCCTGACGGAGTGCATCTCTTACTGCACTCTTAATTCCATTCGAACTGTAAGTCGCTCCGGAGATTACATCTACATTTGTACTCTGCGATGAAATAATATTGCCGATCAATGCTTTTGCACGATTCAGATAACTGCTGTCATCATGATTCTCCACAACCTCAATAGACGCAATCTTTCCTCCGCTGATCACAACCTTAACTTTCAAAGTTCCTCCGAATCCGGTTCCTGTTCCATAATAGGTTCCATCTTTATACGCTGCCGCATCCTGTACGTCAGCCAGTGACAGTGCACTTCCCTGTGCCGCTGCATTTCCGGACTGGGACTCTCCCGTCTCTCCACTGTCTTTTTCTCCTGTCAATGCATTCTTCACCGCGCTGATAATACCATTAGAGCTAAATGTTGCGCCAGACACCACATCCACATCCAGCGTCTGTCCTGCAATGATCCTGTCTATCACTGCTTTTGCACGGTTAAAGAACGCAGCATCATCCGAAGAACTTAAGATGTCAATTGCCGTAATCTGTTTATCTTTGATCGTTACCGCGACAGTCACCTCGCCGGCATAACCGGTTCCTGTTCCTTTATAGATTCCGTCTGCCAGCTCAAAAGAACCTTTTACCTTGCTTTCTGTCTTCTTCGCTTCATCGGCATCCGTTGTCTTTGTCTCTTTCGTCTGTGCCTGAGCTTCATAAACCGGTGCCTGATAGCCGCTTAATGATACCCCGATACAGGCTGCAACTACAATCGCCGAGGCAGCCGGTGCACTCTGTTTTATTTTCTTGATCACTTTTTCTTTATCCATGTCTTCTACCTCTACTTTTTCATTACATTTACCTTATAATCCGATTGGAAATCATCTGCGATTCCTTCTGATACATATAATTGATCGTCATCCGTAAGCAGGATCACATCAAATTTATCGCTATACTTCTTCCAGAATTTCTCTGCTTTTTCTTTTCCCATGATAAAAAGCGAAGTAGATAACCCATCCGCAAGTGTTCCGTCATCACTTATGATCGTCACCGAAGTCAGTCCGTTCTCTGCCGGATAGCCGGTAGACGGATCAATAATATGGTGATAGTTCTTCCCATTTTTTTCAAAGTATCTCTCATATCCGCCCGATGTGATGACTGCCTTGTCCTTTGCCTGCAGAATTCCAAGATAATTTCCGTCTTCATCTGGACTTTCTACCGCAACTTTCCATGCGCTTCCATCCGGTTTTGCGCCAAGAAGCTGTACATTTCCTCCAAGGCTTACCAGACCGCTCGTCACACCGCACTTTTTATAAATCTGCATAATCCTTGAAGATGTATATCCCTTTGCAATGCCTCCGAAATCAATTTTCACATTCTGTGGCAGCGTGATTTTTTTTGTCTTTTTGTCGTATTGGATCTTCGATGCGTCTACATTCTTCAGTAACGTACTCAGTTCATCCTCCGCAGGGATCCGGTAATTCTCCGTTGTAAATCCCCATGCATCCATTACCGGATATATGGATATATCAAATACTCCTTTTGTCTGTTTATATATTTTTTCAGAGCGTTCATACAAATACGCCGTGTCGTCCGAAACAACCGCTTCCCCGTTTTGATTTAATTTGTACACTTCACTGTTTTCATTTCCGGTAGACAGCATTTCGTCCAGCCGTTTGATCTCTGTCTTGGCTTTCTCTACTGCTTCAGATGCATGCTCTCCATAAGCTGTTACCGTCATATACGTATCCATCGCAAATATATCTTGACTCTGCTTTTCTTCACTGGATTTTTCGGAATTTTCACTTTTTGAATCCTCTTTTTTATCTGTCTGCGTTTGTGTTTGCTTAGCAGATGCCGTACTGTTTCCACAGCCGATGGTACCCATCGACACCGCCGCACATAAAATGGCTATTACAATCTTTTTTTTCATTCTTTATCCTTTACGTCTATAGTTGGCTTCGTCTATCAATAGTTAGATTGTATTATTTCTGGTTTCATTCTTCTAACTCAATTAATGTACCATATGTTTATTTCTGCTTCAATTCTTTTTTTGATATTGATATTTGTTATCATTTATTTTCACTGTTGATTTTTTCAAAATAGCGCAAAAAAATCTGTAGAACCATTACGCTACCCAAAAGCGTAAGAGTTTTACAGATTTTTATTACTACCTATTTTCTACATACTGGAATTTATCTATAATCCAAGTCCGTCAATGATGTTTACTATTTCATCATAATTTGGAACTTTATCTTTTATATTAATATAATCATTTTGAAAATTTTTTAATTCTTCTCTTCCAGTTTTATTATCTATTTGTTTTACATCTAAATCTGTTCCATAATCCAGCAACAGTTGCAATGTCTTAGCAGCATTATTATTTTCATAAAATCTTAGAGCAAGTAGTCCGTTTTGGTTCATATAATTTTCTTGATAGTTACAGTCTGCACCATATTCCAATAAAAGTTTTGTTGCACCATAATATCCACATTCTGTTGTATATGTTAATGGTGTATTTACGCCTTTGGGGTTTTCAGAAATCTGAACATCAGTTTTAGCACCATTTTTTAATAATAGTTCTAACATTTTCCACTCATCTTTTTCCTTATTACTATCTAGATTATATTTTATAGCATAATATACTGATTTTGTACTTTCATTTGGATTCCAACCATTTTTTAAATATTCCTCAACCTGACTATAATTGTTATCCCTAATTGCAACTAATTCTTTTCCTTCTTTTTTTATCAAATTTTGATGCTGAACCTCATCGTAGTTCACAAATTCATTTATTATTTGGTAATCCTTAATTCCAAGTAAAATAGTAAGAACTAATAAAACAACAAATATTTTTTTAAACTTCTTTTTCGTAAATCTTATAATTCCAAATATAATTGTTAATATTAGTAAAATTAAAATGATTACATTAAAAATTATAAATAATACACCTAAAAATCCAACTATAGGTATTGCACTTAAACTCCCCATAAACCTACATCCTTACTTATTTCTACAACTCCCGATTTTTCATAAACTGGTGCAGTTATTCTGTGATTTCTGTACTTTCATCAGCTTTTAACCTTTTTTTATCTGCATACATCCGCAAATCAGCTTCATGGCATACTTCCTCAAAGAAAAACTCTTTGCTCTGTACGGTATAGCTGCCCATTGCCAGACTTAACGGAATCTTTTCTTTGCTTTTTCGTTTCAGACTTTCCTGGATATCTGCCATCAGCTCGGAGGCTTTTTCTTCTGTGATCCCATTACCCAGAATCATGAATTCGTCTCCACCCATTCGAATAACCGGAGAATCTTCTGGCATTTCTTCCTTCATGGTATCTGCTACGATTTTAAGCAGAATATCACCATATTCATGACCGAACTGGTCATTTACCTTCTTCAGATAATTACAGTCGGACATAATCACTGTAAACGGAAAAATTAGCTTCTTTTTCTTTTCCTCTACTCTGTATTTCAGATAGTTACGATTATACACACCTGTCAGGCCATCTATGATGGAAAGCTCTTCCACCTTCTTCTCCAAACAAACACGTTCGGTAACATTGTCAACAATTCCTACGATTCCGATGATATTACCGTTTTCATCCCGTACTGCACTCTTTTTTATCTCAAAATACAGTGATTCTCCATCTTCCATCGGAAATTCATTGATATACTGGCTGCCTTCCCCCGTAGCCAGTATTTTTTTATCATCCTCATAATACATTTTTCCCATTTCTGGAAACTTCTGAACTTCCAGATCTGTTTTTCCTACGATACTTCCATTTTCCCCAACAGAAACCAGGTTACAGATCTCTGAAGCAAAACAATATCTACATTCCGTATCCTTAAAAAATATATTAACAGGCGCACTATGCATAAAACGTTTCATCATTTCACTATCCAAAAATTCCATTATTTTCCTCCAAGCGTTAAATTACGATTTTCTTTTCTCTGATTTGTTTCAAAGCACCAACTGTGCTCTTGTCCCATTTCAGTTCAATTATTACTGCAGGTTTATCCAAATGTTCCTTTCTCGGAATCATACATATATCTGCAAATCCTTTTCCCGACGGCATCTCACGCACTATCGTATAATATTCCCGTGCAAAATAAAATGCCAGATTGATCGTACAACTAAGCGAATTTTCATCATTATATTGAAGAATTGAAATTTCATCATGTGCTTTTTCAATTCCGGCTGCAACAGCCTCTTCATCTAATGCCTACAACGCTTCCAGTAATTTACGGGAAGATTCTAACGAATCCGTCACTCCCTTCCAGCTCATCGTACTGATTGCATTGACATATTCCTGAGATACCTCTTTATTCGGAATCCCCACCGTTCCATCTGTAACATTGTAAGTCAGATATCCCAGATGTACCAGTAATGTTAATACATCATCTTTGCTTGCAAATGTAGTCATATCATTGCTGAATGTTCCGATATTAATCGCTACAGACTCACCAGCAAGCATTCGAACCACGGAATCTTTTAATCCATCCATATCCATCTGAATATAAATTTTTAATGCCTCATATGTTTCTGTCTGATTCCAATAGGTTCCAAATCTATGACGTAACATAGCTTCTACAACTGATTTCGGACTGTACATGGAATAGCATTCTTCTTTTTCTTTCTGATGCACAATCAGGTGATACCCATCATACCAAACCTTAGCTTCCTCAAAACTCATTCCATACTTTTCACAAAGTTCAAATACTTCCTGCTCTGTAAAGCCAAAATACTCCGCAAGATTGCCAGGATCTGTCATGGAATACTCTGCAAACATATTCAGCGCCGAATGCGAACCATATTTCTTAACTGGCAGGATACCTGTCATATACGCCATTGCAACATAATCTTTATCCTTAAGCCATGCACGTAAAAAATCCAGGTATTTTCTTTGCGCTTCTTTATCTTGCTTATATTCCCTAAACAGACAATCCCACTCGTCGATTAAGATTACAAAAGGACATTTCGTATAAGAAAATACATCTTTCATCACCTGAATCAGATTCTTTTCATCTCTGAAACGCACTTCCGGATATACTTCCTCAAAATCTGAAACAAGATAATTTTTAAGCATTCCAAGCATTTCTTCCATTGTTCCTGACATACTTAAAAATTCCTGCATATTAATTTTTATCACATCGTATTGATTCAGATTCTCTTTATATGAGCTGTCCTTGCTGATTGCAAGATTCTGAAATAATTCTTCTGTATTTTCACTTCGGTCATAATATGCTGCAAGCATATTTGCTGCCATTGACTTTCCAAATCTTCTCGGACGACTCACACAGATATACTTCTGCTCTGTACAAAGTGCTTCATTGGTTTTTGCAATCAATTTGCTTTTGTCTACATATATTTTAGAGCGAAGGCTTCCTCTAAACAAAAAATTTCCCGGATTCAGATAACTGCCCATGTAAATTCCTCCCGTCAAAGTTCTATAAGATATATTATACTTGATTCCTTTAACAATCACAAGAATAGGATATTTCTATATTTTCCCCCAAAAGGCATATAGATTCATCAAATCTATACCCTTTATATAGCAAATATTTTTCAATTCCCCAAACATGAATTTATCTTTTCTTATATGTCACCACAATTCCAACCACCGAAGTCAAAAAAACAATCGGTGCGAGTCTTACAAACAAGAATTCAAACCCATGCAGTATTGTTCCTGCCACTGCCAACTCAGGATCATTGTAATTCCAATTCAAATAAAAACTATTCGTAGATGCAAGTGCGATAAATATTACCACTATAACCGCACACAATGAAATAAGAATCCATCGAATCGTTTTTACCTTTGTTATACTTCTTTTTGCAAGCTGCAAATTAATAACTTCCAATTTTTCAGAAAGAATCTTTAAATCATCGGTAGTCGGTTCTGCTACAGGTTCTCCAAGTAATTCACTTACAGTAGTATCCAGTTCATTCGCCAAAATAATCAGCATACTGGAATCTGGAACTGACAAACCATTTTCCCATTTTGATACTGTCTGTCTTACTACATTCAGTTTAATTGCCAGTTCTTCTTGCGACAGCCCTTTTGACTTTCTAATTCTTTTGATATTTTCATTTAGCATAATCTCTGCCTCCTTGTTTTTGATAGCTCAATTCTATATTCAAAAAAGCCGTTGCCACAAGCAATACATATTAACATCCGCTTATTTATGGGCTTTTCGCAGACAAATTCCAATTGAACTAAATCGCTGCGCGATGGCCTGCGAAGGCTGTGGCGCAGTTTTCTCTTTAATTAAAAAAAGGCAGTAGA
>CAKRCY010000019.1:0-37546 GCA_934309195.1 uncultured Dorea sp. | reverse complement strand
TATAATAAAATAAGTGTAGATGTTAGAGTTAATTACTCTCTAACAACTACACTTTTATGGTACTAAATGGCAATTGCATAACCGTAGTGGCCTTCGCCGGGTTACACTTTTCGGGCATTTCGTTTATTAACATCCGCAGCCAGTCACGACTTGAAGGAAACAATAGATAAGGATTATTGTGAATGTGGAATGCCATTAGAAACGGTTAGAGAGTCAGAAGCACCGTTAAAGGAACGAAGCGAACGTGTTTGAGGCGAACGCCGAGTTTGAGCGTAGTTCCTTTGCTTTTAGGTGTTTCTGACTCTCTTAGTGTTTCTTATGGTATGGAACCTGAACAAGAAGCCTTATCTATTGTTTCCTTCAAGGACTGAGAGGCCGCTTCCCAGTTAATAAATTAAATCCCAATTAAATCCCCAAAACTTCCAAACTGCGAAAATCCCAATATACAAGCTGCACACACCAGTGTAAATACAAAGAGCACTTTTACTCCTATAGATATCTTCGCATAACTTTCACATATCGGGATCTGCTTATACTCCCATTCTGTCGTAAGCTTTCTTCTTTTCCATTTCTGAGCCAGTGTAATGCAATCGCATATAAAGAATATAATGATAAAACCAAAGCTGAATATTATACCTGCTATATAATATCCCGCATCGGAACCTTCCGTTGCTATCTGCCGCTTACACAATACCACGGCTGCTATGATCAACAGAAAATTCAATAATGTATCCACAATGATCATTTTATCTACGATACTTTCCTTTCCTATTTCCTTCATACGCTCCGCTCCTTCCTGTAATAACTTTTTTTCTTCCATACTGTCTTCCGGTGCCGTTTTTTCAACTTCCAGCTCTGTCTGCATCTGTTTCATATATTTCCGGCATTCTTCACAATCGGCCAAATGTTCTTCTACTGTCTTTTTTGTCTCGTCACTACATATATCATCCAGATACAATGGCATCAAGTCTCTGATAATCTCACATTTCATCTTCTCTGCCGCCTCCCATCTTTTCAACAATCATCTTCTTTGCCCTGTAATATGTGACTCTCGCCCAGCTTTCGCTTTTCCCGAATAGCTGTCCGATATCCCTGTATGATACTTCTCCCATAACACGGAACATAAATACTTCCTTATACGGTTCCTGAAGTTCATGGAGAATCTTCCGGATCTGCTGCCCAGCTTCCTGGTCGATGATACAATTCAGTACATCCGGCTTCGGATCTGCACTGTTTTCATCCAATTCATTTGAACACTTTTTTTGCCGCCTGTTCCATGCATAATATTCATATTTTGCAATCTGGCACAGCCACACTGATAACTTACATTCGCCCCTGAAATCATCCAGTTTCTCAAACGCTATGGCAAATGTCTGCTGGGTAAGCTCTTCCGCCGTTTCCTTATTCCCGGATATCCGCAAGAGAAAATAATACACTTCTTTCAGATATTTACGATATACAGTTTCAAAAGATTCCATGAACTCCCCCCTCTTCTTTCACCCGGATGTTCTTTCCCTTTTACTATTAAGAGTCTTATTGCGCTATTTCGTTACATATATTTTTGTATTTTTTAAGACCGAAGGTATATTATATGCCTCCGGTCTTTTCTAATCATATATAATTCTCTATTTTATAAGTCATCTGATATTTTACTGTGCCAGCACCCTCTCAACCTCTTCTATCGGAAGTTTTAAAATTTGAGAAATTGTATTTTTATCCTTGATGCTTTCATATGCATTTCTAATCATTTGAGTCGTCAACTGCTCCGTTATTTGTTCTGTTACACGTTCTGTTACCTGTTCTGTTACACGTTCTGTTACCTGTTCTGTTACACGTTCTGTTACCTGTTCCGTCACCTGTTGTTCAAATTCCTTAAATTCATCCTCCATTAATTCTCTTAATGCATCACACATATTTCCCTTCACCTCCATCATCGCCTTCCAATTTGCTCTGGTTATTGCATCCATAGCTGCCTGATATAACCTGGAATGTTTCTTTTCCTCATATATTTTTAGTAAATATTCTATTTCATGTTCGTTTTTAATATCTTTGCGCAAACTTTGAAGCCATAGATTTTCCCTCGGATTCAATTCTTTCGTAATCAATAACTGAATCGGAAATTCATCACCTGTTATGTAATATATTCCTGTATCTACTTTTTTTATTTCCAGTTGACGATATTTGCGCAAATAATTTATCATCGTTCTTGGATAATGATTACATATAAACGTAATTGTCACATCCCGCGATGAAATTTCCAGTACTTTTTCCGTATCCGACTGATAAAAACAGCAATATCCATATACCTTATAAAAATCATTGATTGTCAGATAATCATCCGGACTTTTATATTCGATTATATTATACTTCCGGAATATCCTTCCTATATTCTTTTCAACAACCTCATTATCTTTTACTTTTATAATAAGTTCATCAATCTGCATTGGTTTTTTTGATAATAAATGTTCTGCTTCAAACGTCAGCTTATCACATTCCGCTTCAAATTCAATCTGTATCGACGCCTGAAATGCCGGATGCCATTCTATTCTTTTTGTAGTTTCTTTCATCCAGTTCTCCTTTCATTATAAATTTATACGTTCCTTTTTGCAATACTAATTCATGCCTTAAGTTTTCTTGTCTTATTGCTATTACTTACATTTCGGGTATTTGTTTCAGAATGCGAAACTATTACCGACTGCCTTACGGCTTTAGATCTTATAAGATTAGAAGTCTCTTCAGAGTATACTCACTTTAGATTTCCTACAGATTATCTTAAGATTTTTCATATTTTCTTTAGCCCTATAACACAAATTAGAAACATTTACCATGTATTATATAATCATCAACAACAAAGAAGTCACTCAGGTATCAGAAATATGAAGCAACTTTTATCTGGTCTGGCTTCGCCTAAAAAATCCTTCGGTTATTTAATAAAAGACAACAACCGAGTTTATATATATCATTTTTCTTTTTCATAACTTTTTTCCTTTTGGGCATCCTGTGTGGATGCCCATTTTTAATACTGGCATACGGACAAGCATCTGCTATTCTTTTTTCTTTTCCAGCAAATAACTCTCTATTTTCACTTTCCTGTTCAGGATTCCCTTCTCCCAGATCATCAGATGAATCTGATAACCGATACTGTCTTTTGCAATCTCGAATGGTTCTTCTCTTAAAATGACGGATTCTTTTCCTTCTTTTTTCAGCATCTGTTGTCTTTCTTCCACGCTATGCAAAAGCTTCAAACAATGCCCGTCCATCTCTTCTCCAAACGAACGTTTCTTGTAGCCTGAAACTGTTTTTCTCAACTTTTCATCCAGCAGATCGACCACTTTTGCATGCGCATTCCGGTGAAGCATTGCTGCAATTTTCTTTGCAATATATGGCTTTGGATGTTCCCGGTAGTTCTTTAATATTTTCAGCAGTCCTTTATCATCCGCCTCTGCAGCCAGTTCCTCCATCACTGCAATTGCTTCTTCTGTCGGCACCCATGGCTCTACTCTTGGGACGATGTATTGTTCCGGCACTGCAGGATAACAGCAGTAATTAAGCGGCGGAAAATCCACCAGCATCGCAAGCTTTCGTTCCGCTTGTGTACAGTATTCCTCTCCCAGATAATCATACTTGTCTCTCATGATTGCCAGACGGTATTCCAGCTGACGCAGATATTCATAATCCTTCATCCAGAAATGTCCGATCTCACCATAATCATACAGATGGACATCTGTCAGCAGATCTTCGAAAAATATCGTGACGACAGAATCTCCCTGGTGGACCACAAGAATGTACTCCATATCTTCAAAGCTCATCGATGCCACTATCTCTCCTTCATAGTCCGGTCTGTATTCTCCCGTCATTCTGGCATTATGAAATACAAGAAAGCTTTCCACCGCATCATTCATCAGATATACCAGACGGATATCCGGTTGCTCTGAAATTGATTGCTCCGGAAAAATCAGCTCAAACTGTTCCTGCTCCAGAAGTTCCTGCAACATTACAAATGCATCCACTATTCTTTCTCTCCTTCATTCGCTTCTTCAACCACAACTTCCGGTTCCACTTCTCCATGATCTTCTACATAATCAAATCGCAATACCGCCTGCGGCCAGTTCAAACTGATCCTTGCATTCTTCTGCTTCTCTTTTCCGGCTTTCTGGATCAGCTCCAGGAGTTCTTCCAAAACAGCTTTCGTCAGATAACCGCCCCGCCAGTGGAACGTAAATACTCTTCCTTTTTTTGCGGTCTGTAATGCTCTTCTATATACATCTTCCGTCTTTGTAAACGACAGCTTCTTCTCTTTATAATAGAAATGCTCTCCGTCTTCGCACTTTGGTGCCGGAGCGATCAGCGGCTCATGATCTCTGAAAATGCTTTTGTCATCCAGATTGAAATAGTCGTAGCGGATTTCTTTTTTGTCATTTCCGAGTGTATTGTCAAATGTTACATCCAGATGATAATATTTTCCACCAATTCTCACGATGTTCCAAGTATGACGGTATTTGATCCCTTTCTCCGGATTGTTACCGCAGACTGCGATCATACACCAGATCCCGAGTGCATCGCACAGCACTTTCACTGATTTTGCAATCCCTTCACAGACCCCGACACCCTGTCCGAGCGGTCCGATGATCTCATGGGAATATGGCTTTTTTAATTTATCATAGTGTACATTTTCACAGATGAAATCATGTACATATTTTTCCTTTTCCCATTCGGATTTATCTTTTACCGGTCTTGCGAGCTTTTCTATTCTGGACTTCAGTGCTTTCTGATGTTCCTTTATTTTGTTTTTATTAAATAAATATTCCGGGATAAAAATGAAATTGGGCGAATCTGGATAATACTTGTACTTATACCCGGTTGCCCAGAAGATTTCCGGATGATCCAGACGCAGGCGGAAGAATACATTATAAAGTTCCTCCGCCTCCATTCCTGGAATCTGTATGAAATCTGAGATTTCAAGCAGTCCCTGCCGGATGGCATGATAGGCTGCCTGCTGTACTTTGTTCATCCTGCTATAATAATATGGTTCCACGATCATCTCTCCATTTTTTTAATCTGAACCCATTATAGCAAATTTTCACATATTTTGTATATTTCTATGTGTTTGTGCCGGTTGTAAATTTTATGCAGATTCTACATTTTTCGTCGCCACAATATCCACACCGGTACCGGCCACATCCTCTACCAGCACATCTCCGATGTGTACCGGTGCCGGTACTTCCACTGTCTTCAGTGCTTTCACACATTCGAAGATTTTTCCTTTCGGAATATCTTCCTTGGTCTTCACCGATACCATATCTGCATCACCGCAGGATACTCTTACCGTAGAAGTTACAATTCTGGTCGGATTGGTCACTTCTTTTCTTGCATATACGTCTCCTCGTTTGCAGGTATTTCCTGTTACGCTGATCACTTCACCGGCTTCCATTGTCACGGTCAGAGGGCAGCCCATCGGACAGCCGATACATGTCAGTTCTCTCGTTGTTACTGTTCCCATCCTCTACGCCTCCTCTATCTTTACTGTAATTGTCTTCAACCCCGGATACTTCATAAGCTGTTCTTTTGTAAGCTTAATCTGCTCCATTTCTCCCGGTGCAACAACCGGACGTTTCTTATGTATTACACGTTCTTCATCAAAATATACACTTACATAACAGTTCTTATATACTCCGCCCACACGGAAGCGCACCGTAAGATTCTCATCCATATGAACCGGATTAATGGTACTTGGAACTGTATAACGCACACCTTCTACCGGATTCAGTACAATCTCCGTTTCTTCTTCCCCGTTATGCTTATCCTTATCGTCCGTATCTGCCTGTAAGCTCTTCACATATTCCGCTGCATTTCTTCCCGCAGTCTTCGCTTCTTCCGACACGAAATCCACCAGATCATGTACATGCAATACATTTCCACACGCAAACACACCTTCGATATTTGTCTCCAGGCTTTCATTGACTTTCGGTCCTGATGTGACAGGATTCATATCTACGCCCATTCCTCTGGATATCTCATTTTCCGGAATCAGTCCGCAGGAAAGTAATAAAGTATCACAGGTATATTCTTCTTCTGTTCCAGGAATCGGCTTTCCTTTACCGTCCACTTCTGCCAGTGTGATTCCTTCGACTCTTTCTTTTCCTTTGATATCTATAACCGTATGGCTTAATTTCAAAGGAATATCATAGTCATTCAGGCACTGTACAATATTACGCTTTAAACCACCGGAATATGGCATCAGTTCTGCTACTACCTTTACCTTTGCACCTTCCAGTGTCATACGTCTTGCCATGATCAGTCCGATATCGCCAGATCCTAAGATCACAACTTCTCTTCCCGGCATATAACCTTCCATATTAACCAGCCGCTGCGCTGTTCCTGCTGAGTAAATGCCTGCCGGACGATACCCCGGAATGTTCAATGCACCTCTGGAACGCTCGCGGCATCCCATAGCCAGGATTACTGCACCTGCCTGTATTTCAAATAATCCTTCTTCCCGGTTCATCGCTGTTACGATTTTATCTGAGCTGATATCCATAACCATCGTATGTAATTTGTATTCGATACCAAGATCCATTACCTGTTTGATGAATCTTCCGGCATATTCCGGTCCTGTCAGTTCCTCTTTAAATGTATGAAGACCGAAGCCATTATGAATACACTGATTCAGGATTCCACCAAGTTCTTTATCTCTTTCCAGGATCAGAATATCCTGGATCCCATTTTCTCTTGCTGATACGGCTGCCGCAAGTCCTGCCGGGCCTCCGCCAATAATTACTATATCGTATGTTTTCATAATCTATCTTCCTTTTTCTATTACAGCTGATCCTTATTCGTTCCTGTGATAATTTGGGATTTTCCGCCGGATTTCGTAATCTCTGACATCGGAATGTCCAGTTCTCTTGCCAGAATTTCCATCGTTCTAGGGGAACAGAAACCGGCCTGGCACCGCCCCATACCTGCTCTGGTTCTGCGCTTTACGCCGTCTAATGACTTTGCTCCAAGTGGTCTATGGATTGCATCGATAATCTCACCTTCTGTGATCATCTCACATCGGCAGATAATATTACCGTATGCCGGTTTCTCTTTGATCAATGTCACTCTTTCTTCTTTACTCAGAGTGTTTGGATCCAGGATTCCTTTTCTTGTTGCAATGAAATTTTCTTTTTCTTCCAAATGAAGCTTTTCTTTCAAAATTCCCGCAACCATCTCCCCGATTGCCGGACTGCTGGTAAGTCCCGGAGATTCAATTCCCGCACAGTCAATAAATCCTTTTGCATTTTCTACTTCTTCTATGATAAATTCATGCCCTTCTTCATGTGCACGAAGTCCTGCAAATGAGGTAATTACCTGACGCATCGGTATATCTTTTACATTCTGTCCTGCTTTTGTAAGTACCTGATCCAGTCCTTCTCTTGTCGTATTCGTTCCTTCTTTTTCTTCTATATCGATTGCTGTAGGTCCAAGAAGGAGATTGCCGTGTGCAGTCGGTGTAACCAGAATTCCTTTTCCGAATTCATTTGGCAGAGCAAATATTGTCCTGCTCACATGTGCGCCTGCAGTTTTGTCCAACAGACAATAATCACCTCTTCTTGGTGTGATGTGTATCTTCTTTTCACTGACCATATTGTGGAATTTGTCTGCATAAACACCGGCCGCATTCACCACATATTTTGTCTTGAATATGCCCTGGTTTGTGTGAATTTCCCAGATATCATCCTTTTTTTCCAATTCCTGTACTTTGGTATCAAATTTGAATTCCACACCATTTTCACAGGCATTTTCTGCCATCGCAATATTCAATCCAAATGGACATACGATTCCGGCTGATGGTGCATAAAGTGCCGCATATACATTATCTACAATATTCGGCTCCATCTCGAGGACTTCTTCTCTGTTCAGGATCTGAAGTCCCGGCACGCCATTTGCCACTCCTCTGTCATACAATGCCTGCAATTTATCCATATCTTCTTCTCTCAGACAGATTACCAGCGAACCGACTCTCTGAAATGGGAAATCCAGGTCTTTCGATAACTGTTCCATCATTGCATTTCCGCGGACATTTAACTTTGCCATCAATGATCCTTCTTTTGCATCATATCCTGCATGTACAATTCCACTGTTGGCTTTTGACGTTCCACAGCAGACATCTTCTTCTTTTTCTAATACACATACTTTTGCTTTATAACGGGATAACTCCCTTGCTGCTGCCGAGCCTGAGACTCCGCTTCCAATTATTATCACATCATACATATTTTTATCTCTCCTTATCTAATATCTGTATGATTTTTTGAAAAAAGAGCCTGACAAGTAAACGCATCACGAATATGCGGTTATCCTGTCAGGCTCTCTTCTCTCACGCCTCTTATTCTGTTTCTTTTGTTATTCTACCACGGAATAGCACCAAAAAGCAATACCGCAGCAACAGCTCCTATTACCGGACCTACTAATGGCACAATTCCATATCCCCAGTTTGAACTTCCTTTTCCCTTGATCGGAAGTACTGCATGCGCCAGACGTGGTCCAAGGTCTCTTGCCGGATTGATTGCATATCCTGTCAAACCACCGAGTGACATACCTATAGAAACGATGATTCCAAATACGATAAATTTGCCAAGTCCGTCTGTAAGTTCCGGAACATTGGCCATTCCTTTGATTGCAAATACAAGTATAAATGTTCCAACTGCCTCACTGAAAATATTCAGACCAAGATTCGGAACCGATGGTGCAGTACAGAATACTCCAAGCTTGGCTGCCTGGTCTTCAGTCGCATCGAACTGTCCTTTGAACAGAAGGTATACAACTGCTCCTCCCACAAATGCTCCCGCAAACTGTGCCACAATGTATCCCGGAACCATAGACCATGCAAAGCTTCCGTCGATTGCAAGCGCCAGTGTCAGTGCCGGGTTAAAGGATGCTCCGGATGCAGCTCCAAATATACATGCCGGCAGCATAACCGCAAGTCCCCAGGCGATGGTGATCTGAACTGTTCCCCCACCTTTCATTCCGGATTTATTAAGGTTTACATTCGCAACCACTCCATCACCCAGAATAATCAGTATCATTGTTCCTAAAAATTCAGCAATATAAGGTAACATAGAAATTTCCCCCTTTTTTCTATCTGTCTTTATTCAGTTTTTAATCTTCTTTTGCCCAGCCGTAAGCGTATTTTACAGCCTTGTTCCAGCCTTTGATCATCTTGCTTCTCTGCTCATCATCAATCTTAGGCTCAAATGTCTGATCGATTGCCCAGTTCTTGATCACATCTTCTTTGCTTTCCCAGTATCCGACTGCAAGACCTGCAAGATAAGCAGCTCCCATTGCCGTTGTCTCTACGCACTGCGGACGGTTTACCGGTGCGTTGATGATATTTGCCTGTGTCTGCATCAGGAAATCGTTGGCACTTGCGCCGCCGTCAACCTTCAGTGCAGCAAGATCAATTCCGGAATCTGCTTTCATTGCAACAAGAACATCATTTACCTGATATGCCAGTGATTCCAGTGTCGCACGAATAATGTGATATTTGTTCACTCCACGTGTAATTCCTACAATGGTTCCTCTTGCATACTGATCCCAGTGTGGTGCTCCAAGTCCTGTAAATGCAGGTACTACATAACATCCATTCGTATCTTTAACTTTCTTTGCCATATATTCAGAATCCGGTGCAGAATCAATAATACGAAGTTCATCTCTTAACCATTGAATGGCTGCTCCTGCTACAAAGATCGACCCTTCCAGCGCATAATTGACTTTGCCATCTAATCCCCATGCGATGGTTGTGACCAGACCATTTTTAGAAAATACCGGTTTTTCTCCTGTATTCATCAGAAGGAAACATCCTGTTCCGTATGTATTCTTTGCCT
This sequence comes from uncultured Dorea sp., assembly GCA_934309195.1. GTDB lineage: Bacteria > Bacillota > Clostridia > Lachnospirales > Lachnospiraceae > Dorea_A. The sequence continues at coordinate 27,683 of CAKRCY010000019.1, read as the reverse complement.
CTCCTGCATTGAAACATGTCTGGCCGAATAACGCTGACTGCTGGTCTCCTGCTGCTCCTGCGATCGGGATCGGGCCTCCGAGATAAGACGGATCAGCCTCTCCGTAGATGCAGCTTGATGGTTTTGGTTCCGGTAACATACATTTTGGAATATCCAGTTCTTCCAGAATCTCGTCATCCCACTCCAGTGTATTAATGTTAAATAACATCGTACGTGATGCATTCGAATAATCCGTCACATGCGCTGCACCTTTCGTCAGTTTCCAGATCAGCCATGTCTCAACAGTTCCAAATAATAATTCTCCTCTTTCTGCTCTTTCTCTTGCTCCCGGCACATTATCCAGAATCCATTTTACCTTTGTTCCCGAGAAATATGCGTCGATAACCAGTCCGGTTTTTTCGCGGAATTTATCTGTTAATCCTTTTTCTTTTAAGGAATCACAATATTCTGATGTTCTGCGGCACTGCCATACGATCGCATGATGTACCGGTTCTCCTGTCTCTTTGTCCCAGACGATTGTTGTTTCACGCTGGTTTGTGATACCGATTGCTGCAATATCTTCTGCCTCTGCATTGATCATATTCATTGCTTCTACCGCAACACCAAGCATACTTGCCCAGATCTCATCTGCATCATGCTCTACCCAGCCCGGTTTTGGGAAATACTGTGTGAATTCTCTCTGTGCCACACTGCACATCTCACCTTTCTCATTAAACAGAATACATCTGTTACTGGTAGTTCCTGCATCCAACGCCATTACATATTTTGCCATATTCATTTCCTCCTGATTTTCGCTTCATTTTACTTGTTACTTTTTCGCATGCGTTCTATTTAAATTGCTCCCTCAGGCAATTAAATATTCTGTTTCATCTTATACAGTTATTACATCTTCCATACCTGATGATTGGTTGATGATACTGCAATTGCTCCGGCTGATAATGCAGCCATCACATCTTCTTTATCTGTGATCAGTCCTCCTGCTATGATCGGTGTCTTCACTGAACCACAGATCCGTTTGATCACTCTTGGCATCACACCCGGAAGTACTTCTATAAAATCCGGTCTCACCATATGCTGTTGCTGTCTGATATTTTCAAATGCCATGGAGTCCAGCAGAAAATATCTGAGAACCGTATACATTCCAAGCTCTTTCGCTTTCTTGATCAGTGACGGCTTTGTTGATATGATTCCATCTGCTTCTGTATGTTCTTTCAGATATTCTACCGAAATTTCTTTCGGGCTGAGTCCGCTGATCAGATCTACATGTACCATCGCAACCTTTCCTGCATCTTTCACCCGCTTTACAATCCTGTCTATCGAACAGACATCTCCAAATAATATGAAAATCACCTGTATCTCTTCTATTGCACAACTTACTTCTATATCTTCCATGTTCTTCACAGCCGCAATAATCGGATTATTGCCAACCGCATCATAAAATATCTGATTCATTTTATCTGTCCTCATTTTGCTAAACTTTTATGCTTTGAACTTATTCTATTACACCCTGGATTATTTTTCAAAAAAAAAGAGTGCGCCTAAAAAGTAATCGTCTGATTACTTTGTATTCGCTCTCCTATCTCAGCTTGCTTGTTCAACTGCATTTACTATATCATGATGCCCAAATCATTTCAATGACATTTAGTCATTTTCCATCTTTTCAGCTAATCTACACAATTATTCTCTACTTTTTTTTCGTCATTTTGCATTATTCTTGTGTCTTTTCAACAAATATTTTTAGTTATTTTATTAACATTCTCGTTGTATTTCTGACGAATTAAAATTTTCACGAAAAATATCCACGTATCTTCGCCTCATTCATCTCTTCTCCGATTACAATCACAACCTCCTGCCCTTCCGGAATCGGAGCAGTTCTTATCTCCTGATGCGTTGCGTTTAATTCCAGCCATTTTTCTTCTTTATTTTTCAGAAATCCTTTGACACGGAATACCTTGCCACATTCTCTGTCTTCCAGGACTTTTTCTGCTGCTTCTGTAATCTCTTCTTTCGTCTTATCCAGATTCATAAAATACAGAGATTTGAACGTCTCTCCCTCTTCGATATGCATTTTCCGGTAATTCTCCGATACATATCCGCAGGATAACAGCTTTTCATAATCCCCATGCCCAAATGTCTCCCAGTCTTTTATTATAATCTCATTTTTGAATCTCCGCTTACACTGTACTTTTTCCATTGCATGATTCAGGTGTGCGACAGTATTTTCTATCTCTTCATCCTCTGCTTCCTGACTTCTGCTGAGTACGATACATCCTGCATTGGCAGCCTCTGATGCCAGAAGGTAATCTGCTTCATCTGACAGTTCTGATTCCAGCTTCGCATCTACAACTGTGATCACATTCCCGATCTCATACCATCTGTCGATCGGATCATCTCTTAACACATCAAAGAATTCATCCACATCATAGATCCCCGACGGCTCTACGATCACACGGTCATATCCGCACATTCCCATTGCGATCAGTTTCGTACGGAAGCGCCTTCTATGGCAATCCGCATCACATCCTCCGGCGATCATCTCCAGTTCACAGTTCTCGCCTTCCAGGTCTTTTAACAGCATCATGTCTACATTGACTGCACCGTAATCATTTTCCAGTATTCCGATATTTGCTCCCTGGTCGATCAGATATTTTGCATATTTTTTTATAAATGTTGTCTTGCCGGAGCCTAAGAATCCGGTGATCAGATCTATCTTTACCATTATACTGTTACCTCGAATATTCTTTTCCCTTCAAATTACAATTCCCTAATTCCGGTTTATCAATGCTTCCATATACATCTTATTATTAACTGTCATGTCAGACAAAAAACATATTATAAAGTATAACCTTTTTTTCAAGGCTATGCAAGAACACAAAAAGCGGCTGCCCTACAATAAGCAGCCACCCTTTATTATTTTTTATTATTTTATTTATTTCTTTCCGCCAAAGATAAATCCCATAAACCGGATATAAGTATACACAACCAGAACAACCGCAATAATCGTCTCGATCAGTACCACATATTTCAGGAACGGCATCGGATGTCCCATATTCATTGCACATGCCATCGTCTGTTTTGAAGCGATCGCACTGATGACAAATGGGAAGGTGAATGCCGCATAGCTTGGGAAGAATGGCATCTTCAGATAGCCGATTGCTTTTACAAGTGCAAAGATGTAGATCACCGTTGCAACTACAAACATTCCCATCAGGAATCCGTAAGATTTCGGCATGACAGACTGTACATATCCTGCGATACAGAGGCTTGTCGGTGCCGCATAGATACAGATCAGTGGTTTTGCCGGATCCGGTACTTCTTTCACCGTCACATAGCGGTATGTAACCAGGATCAGTAACAAGATCAGTGTCACAAATCCAAACCAGAATGCTGCACTTCCGATTGCAAGTTTCTCATAAGCAGGTGCCGTAACTGATGCAACGACAATTCCAACATATACGATATAATAACTTGCGAATACCTTTGGCATCTGAAGTTTGAATACAAATTTTACCGTAAAGTAAACGATCAGCACGATATGTAATGCGATCGCAAACAGCCAGATATAATAAGCTGCCTGTCCAATGAATGGTTTTACATAGGTACTTAAGATCATAAGTGCCATCGGAAATGTTCCTGATACGCTTGCCATGATTGGATTCTTCATATCTTCCTTCACAGCTCCCGGGAACATAATTAGCTTCAGAAGTGCCAGGATCAGCAGAAATGCTGCGAACACTCCACACACATAACGGATTCCCTCGGAATAGCTCTGCAGCAGGTTACCTAAAGCTGCCGCTCCAAGCATGACTCCACAGATTGGAACCGGTACTTTTTTAATTACATCTTTCATAATATCTTGTCTTCCTTTCTAGTCTGGATCTATGTATTCTAGATATCTGCAATTGCACGACGTTCTGCCGGTTCATCAATTTCATCCAGGTTCTTGATTCCCAGTTCACGACAGACAATCTGTGCTACTTTCCATGCGCACAGTCCTGTGAAAAAGATGCACTGTTCTTTGTGCTCACCCTGTCCCATGTTGAATTCTTTGGTCAGAACTCTGCAGCAGATTGCATTCTTTCCATTAGCTTTCTTGAACCAGTCATGCAGTTCGTGAACCAGTTCCATACATTTTACGCTCTTTGGATTGGTTGGTCCGTCCTGCTCTGTTCTTCCGAAGAACATTCCAAGTGCAAGCAGACCTCCGTTGAATGCGCCACAGACACATCCAGATTTGCCTGCTCCGACAGCCATGCCTGATGACATTGCAATGACTTCTTTTGGTACATCCAGTTTGAATTCATCACGGATGGTGCACATCAATGCCTCGCAGCAGTAATACCCACTTTTAAAATTCTTCTCTGCCGCTCTCTGCACCGCTCTTGGGCTGATTTCTGTTACTCCGATGTTCATAAGTAATTCCTCCTAAATAATATAAATAATTCCCAGGTATTCTCTAATACCCATATATCTATATTTTATCTGTTGAAAATCTATTTGTTAAATTGACGTTATCTATATACCTTGTCATTCATTCATTTTCTCAATATTTCAAAATTTCTATACAAAAAAGCCATATACTTCGCACTGTTTATTTGTTAACAATGCCGAATATATGGCTTATCCTCAACTTTTTGTTTCCTTCTATCAACTTTTTTCTTATCCTGTATCCACAGATTGTCCGATTCAAATCTTACCGTACAATCTCTCCACGTTTTATTTTCTCAATCCATTCCTGTATAAACTGCCGGAAACACTGCACTGCTTCATTTTCCGCCTCTTCTTTTCTGGTGATCATACATGCCTTCCATTCATATATTCCATCGGAAAATGGAATCAGCCTCATCCCGGATTCTTTCATATCGTCAAACACAAAATCCACCGTCACAGATACTCCTTTATTTGCTTTCACCATCTTATGACACAGACTGAAACCACTGGTCTGGAATGCTATATCCGGCTGAAATCCCGCTTCTTTACATTTCTGCATAATCATATGGTAGATTGCGAACTGGCTGCTCTCTATATACAACGGCCTGTCCTTCAGGTCTTCTATCGTAACACTTTCACGTTTACTTAAAGGATCCTGCTCATTCACTAACATTTTAACAGAAAATGTCTCCAAAGGAACCACATGATATAATTCTTCATCAAATTCTCCGATAGAAAAGGCTACATTTCCTTCATTCTCTGCAAACAGATGCTCTGTCTGAAGATCCGGATATTCTCTGTAATGAAACTCTATATCCGGATATCTCCTGCAGAATTCTGCAATACAGTCCGGTGTCACCATACGGATGATTCCATAAGCAGACAACAGATCTACCACTTTCTTCTGTCTCTGCTCGATATGCAGGATATCTTTCTTAACCTGATAATAATCTGCAATATCTTTATCCGCATATTCCAGAAAACGTTTTCCACTCTCTGTAAGCTGCATACCGGCTTTATTGCGTGTAAAGAGACGGCATCCCATCTCTGCCTCCAGGTTCTTTACGATCTTACTGATCCCCTGAGGTGTCATATAGAGAATACGGGATGCCTTTGCAATACTTTCTTCTTTTGCAATTGTCTGAAATACTTTTAAATCTTTAATGTCCATTTTCGTTTCTCTTCGCTCTTGCTATGTGTCTTCTATCCAACCAAATGCAGCATATTGATCAGGAATATCCAGCTCAGTCCATAATATGATATAACCGCTACAAGGTCATTGACCGTTGTGATAAGTGGTCCTGATGCAACTGCCGGGTCTACATGGATCTTCTTGAAGAACAGCGGGATCAGTGTTCCGACCGCTCCCGAGATTATCATTGCCAGCAGCAGTGAGATTCCGATACATCCGGATACCGCATATGCGAATACAAACGTCTTTCCTTTGAATAATGCAATGTATAGCCCGATCAGTGCAAACGACAGAATTCCCAGGATCGAACCGTTCGAGAATGCAATCTTCATTTCCTTAAATACCAATTCTGCCTTCTGCTTTCCGGTCAGCGATTCATCCATCAGTACGCGGATTGTTACAGCCAGCGACTGGGTACCTACGTTACCTGCCATATCCAGGATCAGTGACTGGAAGCACATGATAATTGTAAGCTGACTTACCACTTCTTCAAACAGACCAACTACAGATGACACGATCATTCCAAGACCTAATAATACCAGCAGCCATGGAAGTCTCTTCTTGATACTCTCCTTTAACGGCTCCTTCAGATCTTCCTCTGCGGTCAGACCGGCGAACTTCGCATAGTCTTCACCCATCTCATCATCGACCAGGTCGATCATACTCTGGGATGTGATGACTCCGAGAAGTTTATTGTCGTTGTCCAGTACCGGGATCGAATCCTCGGAATAATCTTTCAGTCTTTCAATACAATCATCGATCAACTCATTACCGTACACATACGGATACGATGTTGCGATCAGATCCTCCAATGGAGATTCTCTTCTTGCAATGATCAGATCCTTCAGATCCATTGCTCCGTAAAATGTGTTATCTTCCGTCACCATAAATAACGTAGAAATGTTATCATTCTTTGCCGCCTGATCAACCAGACTGCTCATAGCCTGCTTCACCGTCAGATTCTCGCGGATCATGATGCAGTTCGTTGTCATTCTGCTTCCGATCTCCTCCTCATCAAAGGAAGCGATGATTGCCATATCCTTTCTGGCATCGTCATCCATTAATTCTATCAGAAGATTCTTCTTCTCCTTTGGCATCATCTGCAGAACATCTACTACAGCATCTGTCTCCATCGCAGACAGGATTGCTGCTGCTTTCTTGATATCCATCTCATCCAGATATTCGGCTGCTGCCTGTTCATCAATATGCTCAAAGATGTCTGAAAGCATGTCCAGATCCAGAATTCTACAGATTTTTCTTCTTTCGGAGATCTTCAGCTGCGGAAATACTTCCGCAAGGTCATTCGCATGATAATCTTCCAGTCTGCTTCTCATGATCCCCGGTGATGTATTGCTTCTGATGATTTCCAGTATTTCAACTGTGTAATCTTTATTTTCCATACCTTTACCTCCTACCCTTTTTCCTCACGTGAATATAACCGTGGCACAGATTGCCCGGTTTTCTTCACCGCAAATACACTGCAGGATATGTAACGATCATATCCTCCATCAACAACTGCTACTATTCACTTGTCATACTCATTGGGAAATAGGATAAGAAATAAAAGAAATCTATAATGTGTATCGTAACGATACTTACAACCAACAGAACCGACTGTTGCTTAATAAACTTTTTTGTTCCCATCCTATGCTGCTACTTCGCCCATGACTATCGCAACCGTCCATTCTGTTCACCTGCCTTTTTCTTTGAATTTTATCATTTATTTTCTAACTATCTTATACGGCATATGACTGCCCGCAACATATTATAAACGCTCAGAATATGAATTTCAAGCTTTTCCCCGATACTTTTCCTTAATCTTACATAATGTTTTCGGAGATTTTACTTTTCCGGAATTGTACATAAATATAAACATCTCCGTTCCCGGTTTTTGCAAATTGTTTCCTATGTTATACTGAAATTGTTGTTTTTATAGATTAGAGGAATAAAAAAGAGAGAGAGGGTAAAATCAACACATGAACTCATTAAAACCAATGTTACTGACTTCACTGAAATCTTACGACCGTTCCCAGTTTGTAAAAGATGTGACCGCAGGAATCATTGTCGCAATCATTGCACTTCCACTGTCCATAGCACTTGCACTTGCATCTGGTGTCGGACCGGAAGCCGGAATCTTCACTGCGATTGTTGCAGGATTTGTCATCTCTGCACTTGGCGGAAGCAGTGTCCAGATTGCCGGACCTACTGCTGCATTTGCAACTATCGTTGCAGGTATCGTTGCAAAAGACGGGTTGGACGGACTTGTGATTTCAACCATCCTTGCAGGTATCTTTCTGATCCTGATGGGACTCTGCCATTTTGGAAGCCTGATCAAATTCATTCCATATACGATCACAACGGGCTTCACTTCGGGAATTGCAGTTACGATCGTGATCGGACAATTGAAAGATTTCTTCGGCGTAACTTATCCCGACGGCGTAAAACCAATTGAAACGACCGAAAAATTCAAGGCATTTGCAGAAAATATCTCTACGATAAACACAGACGCCTTAATCGTCGGAATCGTAAGTCTCGCAATCCTGATCATCTCACCGATGCTCTTAAAGAGAATTCCGGGATCGCTGATCGCCGTTATTGCAGGAATCCTTATGGTACGATTCCTGCCGCTTAAGGTCTCCACGATTGGGAATCTTTACACGATCAGCAATTCTCTTCCTTCATTCCATCTGCCGGAGGTTAATATGCAGATTGTCCAGAATGCGATTCCAAATGCATTTACCATTGCGGTACTTGCTGCCATCGAATCACTTCTTTCCTGCGTTGTTGCAGACGGAATGATCAACGGGAAGCACCGCTCCGACATGGAACTGGTTGCACAGGGTGCCGGTAATATCGCTTCTGCTTTATTTGGAGGAATCCCTGCCACAGGTGCAATTGCAAGAACTGCTGCCAATATCAAAAACGGCGGACGTACACCCGTTGCCGGAATGGTCCACTCCATTACACTGGTCATCGTACTTGTTGTCCTGATGCCATTTGCCGGAATGATTCCAATGCCGACTATTGCAGCGATCCTGTTCATCGTTGCCTATAATATGTGCCAGTGGCGTACATTCGTACACTTAATCCGCACTGCACCGAAAAGTGATATCATCGTGTTATTTGCAACTTTCATTCTCACGATCCTGTTCGATCTTGTGGTTGCGATCGAGATCGGCATGGTGCTTGCATGTCTTCTCTTCATCAAGCGTATGAGTGAGGAAACACATGTCGATGGCTGGACTTACGTGGACGATGATACCCCGGATGTGGATGCACATCTTAAGAAGCTTCCACTGCAGATCCGTGTCTATGAGATCACCGGGCCATTGTTCTTTGGTGCTGCAGATGCGATCGAGCACATCGTTGTCAAAGACTTTACGACCTGCCTGGTTCTTCGTATGCGAAGTGTTCCGGCAATCGACAGTACTGCGATGAACGCATTATTTAACCTGACAAAAGTATGTGAAAATAAGGGAATTACGCTGGTATTCTCGCATGTAAATGAACAGCCGATGAAGGTTATGGAGAAGGCCGGATTCGTGGAGCTGGTTGGACGGGAGAATTTCTGTCCGAATATATCGGCGGCGCTTGCGCATGCGGAGGAAATTTCTATTTAGTTCATCATCGTGGCTTACCCCGGTCCTGAATAAAAGTATGGGAGTGTATCTAGCGGAAAAGCCGGGAAATTAAGGCTTCCACCACAACTTTCCGGCTGCACACAAAGTTTACAATCCCGCTATTAAATTCATTCTCATGGACCGGGGTAAGCCGCACTAATGAACTAAATAGAAATTACCGATTTGATTGCTCCCAGCAGTTCCTCATACGTCTCATAAGCCGGAATCTCCGGATAATCTTCCTTAATTTTCTCAGTCGTTCGGAATAAGAATCCTGCTTTTCCTGCCCGGATCATGCCCAGATCATTGTATGAATCACCGCTTGCAATCGTGTCAAATCCAATGGACTGCAGTGCTTTTACGGTGCTGAGTTTGGAATTTTCCACACGCATCTTAAAGTCTGTGATCTCACCGTTATCTGCAATCTCAAGGCTGTTGCAGAACAATGTCGGTCTTCCAAGCTTTTCCATCAAAGGCTGTGCGAACTCTGTAAATGTATCACTGATCAGGATTACCTGACTAAATGAGCGCAGTTCGTCTAAGAATTCTTTTGCTCCCGGAAGCGGGTCAATCTTGGCGATCGTCTCCTGAATCTCTTTGATTCCAAGTCCGTGTTCCTTTAAAATGTCCAGTCTCCATCTCATCAGTTTATTGTAATCCGGTTCATCTCTTGTCGTTCTTTTTAATTCCGGGATTCCACTTTCCTCGGCAAATGCGATCCATATTTCCGGTACTAATACTCCTTCAACATCCAGGCATGTAATATACATTCTATGATTCCTCCTATACTTTCTGTCTTTTTGCTTTTTATCATAACACAAGTCTGTTTATTTTACATTCTTTTTATAAGCAATTCTTCAACTGCAGCATATCTAATGTTCTATCTGTTTTATCTGTCCAATTTATCTCTTTCCCAACTGCCAGAATGCTACTGCACTGGCGGCCGCGACATTCAGCGAATCTACACCATGCGACATTGGAATCATTACCGTATAATCGCAGTCTGCAATTGTCTCCGGCGCCAGTCCGTCTCCTTCTGTTCCCAGTATCACTGCCAGCTTATCTTCTTTCATAAGTTCCGGATCATCAATGCTTACAGAATCTTCTTTCAAAGCCATCGCCGCCGTCTTAAATCCCAATTCACGCAATATCTTCATTCCTTCTTCCGGCCAGATTACAGAGTTATCCACAAATGTCCACGGGATCTGGAATACTGTCCCCATACTTACACGGCTTGCCCGCCTGTAAAGTGGATTACTGCATCCCCCTGTCAGAATCACCGCGTCCATGTGAAGTGCTGCCGCAGAGCGGAAAATCGCTCCTACATTTGTAGGATTCATTACATTCTCCAATACTGCTATTCTGTCACATCCGTTACAGATTTCCTGCAGGCCAGGCAAACTCCTTCTTTTCATCGCACATAGCATTCCCCTGGTCAGTTTAAATCCCGTAAGTTTCGTAAGTACTTCAAATTCTGCCGTATATACCGGTACATTGCCACATTTTCCAAGTACAGCTATCGTTTCCGCATCTTCCAAAACCTGCTTTTTTTCTACCAGGACAGACACGGGCTCATGCCCTCCATCCAATGCCCGGCTAATAACTTTCGAACTTTCTGCAATAAACAGTCCATCCTCCGGATGATCCTTGTTCAAGAGCTGTGCTTCTGTAAGTCTTGCATATACATCTAGTTCCGGAGCGTCAAAATCCGTAATTTCTATCATATTCTGTATTATTTTTTCATTTATGCTTTCTGTATTGTTCATGATCATTTCCTCTTTTTTATTATCATCTGGATCTTATTGTTATTTCATTATACAGAATGAAATAAATTTTCTCAATTCCATAAATATTTTATGCACATAAGCCCGGACTTTATGTTAAAGTGGATAAAGTATGAACAGATATTTATTTTGATATAAGGAGAATCTTTCACTATGATGACTGAACTTGAGAAATATTATAATAAATTTAACGAAGAAAAACGTCTTGGAAGCCGACATGGACAAGTAGAATTTACCACTTCTATGAAATATATACATGAATATCTTCCGGAAGATAAATCAGCAAAAATTCTGGATGTAGGTGCCGGTACCGGCCGTTACAGTGTAGCCCTTGCCGAAGAAGGTTACGATGTTACCGCTGTTGAACTGGTTAAATATAATCTTGGGATCTTAAAAAAGAAAAACAGTTCTGTAAAAGCCTATCAGGGAAATGCAATGAAACTTTCCCGCTTTCCGGATAAGGAATTTGATTTAGTTCTGGTCTTTGGTCCAATGTATCATCTATATTCTATGGAAGATAAAGTCAAAGCACTGACCGAAGCCAGACGTGTATTGAAAGATGATGGTGTAATTCTTGTTGCTTATTGCATGAATGAGTACAGCGTGCTGACCTATGGATTCAAACAGAATCATATCTTAGAATGTATCGAGAACGGAAAGATTGATGACAACTTCCGTGTACAGCCAAAACCTGAAGACCTTTACGATTATGTCCGCCTGGAAGATATGAATGCTTATAATAAAGCTGCCGGTCTGGAACGAATCAAGGTCATCTCTGCCGACGGACCTTCGGATTATATGCGTCCGGTGCTGAATGCGATGGATGAGGAGACATTCGAGACTTTTATCCGGTATCATCTTTCGGTGTGTGAACGACCAGAGCTTGTGGGCGCCGGATCACATACCGTGGATATTTTAAAGAAAAGCATTATTTAATACATGAACCGTCTGCTATTCGGACTATTTCTGTTTCCAGGATACCGCTACCCATAGAATATAAGCTCATTTCTTCTTGTGATTTCACACAAAAAACAGAGTGCACTCTGTTATTATATTGAAAACCTGCCGAAATTCCTCAAAATGCATTGACATATGCCATTTTTCGCAGTAAAACACTATCTAAAGTTATTCATATTTTAGAATGTTTATACATTTTTAATATTTATCAGGGAGGCGTATGTTATGAATACACTTGTAATCGTCTTAATTGCAGCTGTACTTCTCAGTGCTGCATATGTACTTTACGGACGCTGGCTTGCTAATAAATGGGGAATTGATCCAAAGGCAGAGACACCAGCGAAAAAATTTGAGGATGGAAAGGATTATGTTCCGACAGACGGATGGACTGTTTTCAGTCATCAGTTCTCTTCTATCGCAGGTGCAGGACCTGTCACCGGAGCAATTCAGGCTGCCGTATTTGGATGGCTGCCGGTTCTTCTGTGGGTTCTGATTGGCGGAATCTTCTTCGGTGCTGTTACAGACTTCGGTGCTCTGTACGCCAGCGTAAAGAATGAAGGAAAGTCTATGGGACTTCTGATTGAGAAATATATCGGTAAATTCGGAAGAAAATTATTCTTACTTTTCTGCTGGCTGTTCACACTTCTGGTTATCGCAGCATTTGCAGATATGGTTGCAGGAACCTTCAATGCTTATACCGAAGTTGACGGTGCATTAAAGCTTGCTGACACCGCTAAGACAAATGGTGCCGCAGGTATGATCTCACTTTTGTTCATCGTATTTGCAATGATCTTCGGAGTGATCCAGAAAAAATGTCATTTCCACGGATGGAAAGAGACAGTACTCGGTCTTGTATGTACCGTTGCCGCACTGGCACTTGGTATGATGATGCCTCTGACAGCAGGAAAAGATGCATGGACTTATGTTACATTTGTTTACATCTTCTTTGCAGCAGTACTTCCAATCTGGCTGATCAAACAGCCTCGTGATACAATGACAACTTATATGTTCATCGGAATGATCGCCGGTGCCGCACTTGGACTTCTGGTCGCACATCCGGCTATGAATCTTCCTGTATTCACAGGTTTCCATAACGATACACTGGGAAATATGTTCCCAATTCTGTTCGTAACTGTTGCATGTGGTGCTGTATCCGGATTCCACAGTCTGGTATCTTCTGGTACTTCATCTAAGACTGTATCGAATGAAAAAGATATGTTAAAAGTTGGTTACGGAGCCATGGTTCTGGAAAGTCTTCTGGCCGTACTTGCACTTTGCGTCGCAGGTGCTGCAGCCGCTGCTGACGGAACACCGGCCGCAGGAACACCATTCCAGGTATTCTCAAGCGGCGTTGCCGGATTCTTTGAAATGTTCGGTATCCCGGTTTACATCGCACAGTGCTTTATGACCATGTGTGTATCTGCACTGGCACTTACCAGTCTGGACGCCGTTGCACGTATCGGACGTATGAGTTTCCAGGAACTCTTCAGCGTAGATGATATGGAACATGCAGAAGGATGGAGAAAGCTCCTCTGCAATACATATTTCTCAACAATCATCACACTGATCCCGGCATATATCCTGACACGTATCGGATATGCCAATATCTGGCCACTGTTCGGATCTGCCAACCAGTTACTGTCCGCACTGGTACTTGTTACACTTTCTGTATTCCTGAAAGTAACCGGAAGAAGCAACAAGATGCTCTTCCCACCACTTATCATCATGCTCTGCGTAACAGGAACCGCACTGGTAGAAAGAACCATCGGACTTGTCAAAGCTTACGCAGCCGGATCTGCCACATTCCTGGTAGAAGGCTTACAGCTTATCATTGCAATTCTTCTGATGGCACTTGGCCTTATTATTGTCATCAATTCACTGAAAGCTTACTTTAAAGCACAGAAAGAATCTGCATAGATTAATTACTAAAAAGTTACCGTTTCTGCCACTTAATCTTTCAGGCATTGATGCCCACGGAATAAAAATCAGGGAGTCGTTCCTGTGAATGTGGAGAAGGTGTTGGAAATAGTTAAGCGTCAAAATTATGCGTTGGGCCTTCGAAATTTGCTTGTTTGAGCCGAATGGCGAGTTGCAAATTTCGAAGGCCCGCTTTTAGCATAATTTTGGCGCTTTAGTATTTCCCACCGACGGAACCTGAACAGGAACGGCTTCCTGATTTTTATGGAGGTCCGGGGAGCCAGCTTAAAGCATTAAATCGCAAATCAAATCCAATTACAATCCCCACCAGTAATTGCAAGACTCAAAAGCGCATCCATCTTTTCAACCTCTTCCTCGCCTTCAATCTTCTGAAGGAGCTCCGCTGTATCCAGCACGTCTTCTAATGACTCGTCCGGTCCGATCTCGTAATCTATCTCCTGTTCGCAGTCCGGACATGGAATATGCTTCATCGTTTGCAATGACAGGAAACGGTTTCCACATTTCCTGCATTCATAATATCCGCATTCCTTTGTCCCGTCCGGTACATAATACATATCACTCACCACCTTATATTTCTTACTGCTTTCGCTACTTCCAGCAGTCAAGCTTCTCTTTCATTCCGATATCCTTACTCTTGAACACCGGATTCATTCCCATTTTAAGCTGTCTTTCATAATCTTTCAATGCCTTCATTGCCATATTAGACAGAATGAGGATCACCGGAATATTGATGATCGCCATTACTCCCATCAGCACGTCCGAGATATTCCAGAGCATAGACATTTCCATTCCCGCTCCTACGAATACAACAAGCGCACATACCACACGGAATCCTGCCATAAAGCGTTTTCCCGGCTGTTTTTTATGAATATATGTCAACAGGTTGTCACAGTAAAAGCAGTTACCGAGCAGTGTCGTAAATGCAAATAATACCATAGACACGGTGATGAATACTGGCCCAAATGTTCCAAGCGATTCCTGAAGTGCGGCCTGTACCCATGGTGCTCCCTGAAGTGCTTCTGACAGGGCAACTCCAGATGACATACACATCATTGCGGTTGCCGTACACAATAATAATGTGTCAATAAACACCGATAACATCTGTACCAGTCCCTGTTTGACCGGATGGCTTACATTTGCCGATGCAGCTGCATTCGGTGCAGAACCAATCCCTGCTTCATTTGAATATAATCCCCTTCGGATTCCCTGCATCATTGCAGATCCTGCAAACGCACCAAAGATAGCCTGAAAGTCAAATGCTTCCCTGAAAATCGTTGCAAACACACCTGGAATATATCTGATATTGATCACAACCACGATCAAAGCTACCACAATATATGCCACACCCATAATCGGTACCAGCGTCGAAGTTACTTTTACAATACGTGAACCGCCGCCCAGCAGACACCATCCTGTCAGAACTGCCAGAATGCCTCCGATGATCCACGGTGTCACATCTGCATGATAAAAAGAAAATCCTGCAAATGTAGACTGCAGGTTATAAGATGCCAGCATATTAAATCCAAATGCATATGTTGCGATCATAGCAATACAAAATGCAATTGCCAGCGGTCTGCACCGAAGTGCAGCCTCTATGTAATACGCCGGTCCCCCGTAACATGTTCCATCCTCACTCTTTTTCTTATATATCTGCGCCAGTGTACTCTCCACGAACGCAGATGCACTTCCAATAATTGCGATCACCCACATCCAGAATACTGCTCCAAATCCTCCGATACAGATTGCAGACGATACGCCTACAATATTTCCTGTTCCAACTCTCGATGCAGTGGAGACCATCAGTGCCTGAAAGGAAGAGACTGCATCTTCATCATCCGGTTTCTCCATTACCGCTTTGCAGGCACTGCGAAACAGCCGCACCTGCGGAAATCTCGTCCGGATCGTAAAATACACACCAGTTCCGATTAACATGATGACCAGCAGTTTACTGTACATGAATGAACTGATGCTGTCAATGACCATACTTAACATACTTGTATTTCTCCTTCTTGTTTTATTTTCCATATAAATATACAGTAAATCCTTGCGTTTGGAAAGAATAATTTATATACATTAACACTGGCACTTATTTCCTCTTTGTTTGATTTTATGGTACAATTACAAAGAGACAGCCTCGGCCGGCTGTTAATATCTGTTTAAAGACGGAAAAAAGGAGAATCACATGCAATTATTAAAATCACTCATTATATTAATCATCGGATTTGTCCTGTTGATCAAAGGTGCCGACTTCTTTGTAGAAGGCAGTTCTGCCGTAGCAAAGCGGCTCCGGATCCCTTCCATGATCATCGGCATGACCATCGTAGCCATGGGTACCAGCCTTCCGGAATGTGCAGTCAGTGTAACTGCTTCCCTGACCGGCAATAATTCCCTCGCTATCAGCAATGCTGTTGGATCTAATATTTTTAACCTGCTGGTAGTATGCGGTGTCTGTACTTTATTTGTTCCGCTTGCCGTTCAGAAAAGTACTTTACAGAAAGAATTTCCATTATCTATCTTCTGTGCAGGACTTTTACTGCTGCTTGGCTATCTGGGTATGACACTCGGACGAATCGATGGAATTCTCTTTCTCGTTATATTTACCGGATATCTGCTCTGGATGATCCGCTCAGTCAAAAGAGCGCGCCGTGAAGCAACGCCTGATGCACTTTCTTCCATGCAGGAAGAAAGAATCTCTCTTTCCGAAGAAGAGATCGAACAGGTTACCTCACATATCAATCTCCTTCCGGCATGGAAATGTCTCATTTTCATTCTTGGAGGCATGATCGCGATCAAGTACGGCGGCGATTTTGTCGTCGACGGAGCCTCTGCGATTGCAGTCCGTCTGGGACTCAGCCAGACACTGATCGGACTTACCATTATTGCAATGGGTACCAGCCTTCCGGAACTTGTTACCTCCATTGTTGCCGCCAGAAAAGATGAAGTCGATATGGCACTTGGAAATGTCATTGGTTCCAATATCTTTAACATTCTTCTTGTGCTCGGTGTTGCCGCAGCAATCAGTCCGGTGGCTTTCGCCTGGGATAACATGATCGACATTGCTGTTCTGATCGTGATCAGTGTGATAACTCTGATCTTTGCATGGACTTCAAAAGAACTCAACCGCAGGGAAGGAATCATCATGCTTATCTTATATGCTGCCTATATGGTATATATCTGTATCCGGTAAGGCAGTGATTTCTTTATGAAAGGATAAACCTATTATGAAAATTGTATTTTTAGACGCAAAAACAATCGGTGATGATATTGACCTTTCCGGATTCGACGCACTTGGGGAGGTCACCAGATACAACTTTACCACACCTGAAGAAGCACCTGAACGTGTCAGGGACGCAGACATTCTGATTATCAATAAAGTTCCTGTTAACGAACAGACAATCTATACCGCAGTCAATCTGAAGCTTGTCTGTGTTACTGCTACCGGAACCAATAATCTGGATAAAGATTATCTGGATTCCCGCGGCATTGCCTGGCGCAATGTTGCCGGATATTCCACCGAAACAGTAACCCAGCATACATTCGCCATGCTTTTCTATCTTCTTGAAAAGCTGCGTTATTATGACGATTATGTAAAAAACGGAAACTATATCAATGACACCTGTTTTACTCACTTTTCCGAACATTTCTCAGAACTTAACGGCAAGACATGGGGAATCATCGGGCTTGGTGCTATCGGACGCCGTGTTGCCCAGATTGCACAGGCGTTTGGCGCCCATGTAATCTATTATTCTGCTTCCGGTCGCCCTGCCCAGAATGGATATACCCAGGTTGATCTTGATACGCTGCTCACTACCTCAGATATCATCTCTGTCCATGCTCCCCTGAATGAATATACCGAAAATCTTCTGGACAAAGATGCATTTGCAAAGATGAAAAAATCATGCATCTTTTTGAATCTCGGCCGTGGACCGATCGTTGTAGAGCAGGACTTATATGATGCTTTGATAACGGATGAGATCGCTGCCGCCGGTCTGGATGTCTTATGCCAGGAGCCGATGAGTGAGCAGAATCCACTTTATCAGATCAAAGACAGCCGCAAATTGTTAATCACACCACATATCGCATGGGCCGGCATTGAAGCGCGCATGCGGCTGATGGACATTATTCTGAATCAGATCAAAGATTTTTTTGATCTGTAATCACATCGTACTTCCAGGAGGACTGACATGACAAAAGAACTACATATACAAAATACAAAAATACGATATTTGTTTTATCTTCTTATGTTCGGCATACTCGTCTGGTTTCTCATCCTTCAGGCATTCGGAACCAACGAAAGAGACATAAATGAAGTGTCCGGTATGCCGGTTTACCATGGTTCGTTCACCTGGCAGAAATCCGACGGCAGTTCCGAAAAAATCACCGTTCCAGGACGATATTCCGTATCACCGGAAGATACTATGGTGATCACCTCTACGTTACCGGAAGATTACGACAGTAATACATTAGCGGTCCGTTCTTCTTTGCAAAGTGTACGTTTTTATATTGATGGAAAACTTCGTTCCGAATACGATACCAAAGACACCCGGCTTGCCGGCAAAAATTCTGCGAGCCGTTATGTTTTCTGTAAGACATCTGATGCAGATGCCGGTAAAGAACTGCGTATCGAATTACGCACCAATACCAAACAATACTCCGGTGTTGTCAATACGGTATATTGCGGTGATAAGATCGATATATGGGAATCCCTGTTCACACAATACGGTATGGAAACAATCATTGCATTCTTCCTGTTGTTTGCAAGTGTGATCACCATTATCTTCAGCATCATGCTCGGACTTATCTATCATACCAAATTCGACATGGAACATCTTGGATGGTGCATGCTTATGGGATCGATCTGGATGCTCGGCGAATCAAAATTCCGCCAGCTTCTGGTTCCGCACTCCTCAGCACTTGCCACCCTGTGCTTTATTATTCTCATGCTCTCCCCTCTTCCGGTACTCTTTTATGCCGATCAGGTACAGCATAGAAAATACCGCAGGCTCTATCTTCCGATAGGCTGGCTTGCAATTTTTAATTTTATTATCAGTACCATTCTGCATCTTACAGGAATTGCTGATTATATCGAGACGCTTTTTGTGTCTCATACCATCCTCCTTCTTACGGTATTTGTAGTGCTGTTCACATTTGCACTGGACATAAAGAGAGATAAAAAACGCCGGAATCTGCTTGCATTCACCGGACTGCTTGCTGCTACTATCTCTGTCATGATCGAAGGGATCTCTACTTATTTTGTTGTATCTCTCTCCGGTATATTTGTCGGAATCGGTATGATGATTCTTTTCTCTTTAAATGTGCTTCGCACCGCAGAAAATATACATATGATGGAACTCCGGCGTCAGAAAAAAGAGCTGGCCAAACGAAAACGTCAGATTGAGAAAGTATCTCTTCAAATGATCCAGACTCTTTCTACTACGATTGAAGCGAAGGATGAATATGCCCGCGGGCACTCTCACCGCGTTGCCGAATATGCTGCCCTGATCGCCGGTGAACTGGGATGGAATTCCGAAGAGATCATGCATCTGAAATATGCGGCACACTTACATGACATCGGTAAAATCGGTATCCCGGATATGCTTTTGAACAAGCCTGCCCGCCTTACACCGGAAGAATATTCCGTTATCAAAGAACACACCGTTATCGGCGCCGAAATTCTAAAGAATATTACTCTGATCCCTCATGTTGCCGAAGTTGCCCGTTCACACCATGAACATTATGATGGAACAGGTTATCCGGACGGACTTGCCGGAGAGGACATTCCGCTTTCTGCCCGCATCGTAGCTATTGCCGACAGTTACGATGCCATGAATTCCAAGAGGATCTACCGGAATGCACTTCCACCGGAAAAGATCTTTGAAGAAATTGAGAACAACAGAGGACTTCAGTTTGATCCAGATCTTGCAGATATCTTCCTGGAACTGCTTTGCGATGACAGAGTCCAGCTCTGTGAACACGGTGAATTCTCAGAGGATGATCCTGAACTTCCATTTATTGAAAATGAGATTGAAAATTTCGTTTCTAATGTTATGTCTACGATACAGACACAGGAAGACAGTGAAAGCTTTGACTTTCTCACCGGACTTCCGATGCGGAGCAGAGGAGAAAAGCTCACTGCACAATTCATGCAGCAATATAGCGGATGCCTCATCTTCATAGATATGGACAATCTGAAAAAGATCAATGATATCCATGGACATAAAGCAGGTGACAGAGCACTGAAAGTTCTCGGTACGCTTCTTGCGGAGTCCTCGCAGAATTCTGCCGTATGCCGTCTCGGTGGTGATGAGTTCCTGCTCTTCATTCCTGAAACAGACAAAGAACAGGTGACAGCATTCATTCAGGATCTTTTTGAAAAATTCGAACATGCCAAATCCGAAGATTCTGAGATCCAATATGCTTCTATCTCCGCAGGATTATATCTGAGTACAAAGGAAGAACCTTTTGAAGATTGCTACTCCAAAGCCGATAAAGCACTCTATCATGTAAAACAAAACGGAAAGCAGGGATTCTTCTTCTATCAGCAGATGGAACTGGATTTTTCCGAAGACGAAGTGAATGGCAAAGATCTGGGATTAATTGCCCATGCTCTGAGTGAAAGCGGCAGTTACAATGGTTCCCTGAACCTTGATTACCGGGAATTTGCAAAAATTTATGAATACATGAACCATCTCAATGAGCGCTATAAACATCACTGTTTCCTTATAATGGTCACAATTGACACCGCGCCCGGATCTGTCACATATACAGAAAACAGAGAACATGCCCTTGCATGTATGGAACAGGCCATTCATGAAAAAATCCGCAAAGTAGACATCAGTACCCGCTACAGTTCCATGCAGTATCTGCTCATTCTGTATGAACCGGATGAGACACAGATTCCAAAAGTAATGGATCGTATCTTCCAATATTATGATACGTTATATGATAAGAAAGATTTCATACCGAGCTACGAATATCGTCCAATCCTGCATTCAGATGATTGAATCCTTCCCATATTCATGTTATTATGTGTCTTTGGGTCTGATAACAAAGAGAATGAAATTATATGAACAGGCGCTCTGGTTTGCGGCGTCACTGTGGAGGAAAGAGATTTATGAATGAAAATCAATCATCTGCTCCCATAGCAGAAAACAAGATGGGAACCATGCCCGTCGGAAAATTAGTATTTAACATGTCCCTGCCAATGATGATTTCTATGTTGGTACAGGCACTTTATAACATCGTTGACAGTATCTTCGTAGCTAAATTATCAGAAAATGCGCTGACTGCCGTTTCGTTAGCTTTTCCACTTCAGACACTTCTGATTGCGGTAGCTACCGGTACCGGTGTCGGCATGAATGCACTCCTGTCCAGGTCCCTTGGAGAGCGCAACTTTAAAAAAGCGAATAAGATCGCTGATAATGCAGCATTTATCTATGCCATCAGTTACATCGTATTTTTAATCCTTGGCTTTACGATTGTAAAACCGTTCTATGCAAGCCAGATTGGAAATGCAGATGTCGAGATCATGAATCTTGGAATTGATTACCTGAGTACAGTTATGATCTTTTCTTTTGGTTTGTTTACACAGATTTTCTTTGAACGATTACTGACTTCTACCGGAAGAACAATCTTCAGTATGACTTCTCAGTTATGTGGTGCTATCACCAATATCATACTTGATCCGATTATGATCTTCGGACTTCTCGGATTCCCGAAGATGGGGGTAACCGGAGCTGCCGTTGCCACTGTCATCGGACAGTGCGTAGCCGGCATCGTAGCCGGAACCTGCAATCACAAATATAATCATGAAGTATCCTTAAGCTTCAAAGGATTCCGTCCGGACATAAGCTTGATCGGACACATTTATGCAGTCGGTATTCCGTCTATTATTATGCAGTCTATCGGATCAATCATGACCTATTCGATGAACCGCATTCTGATCGAATTTTCTTCTACCGCAACTGCCGTATTCGGTGTATACTTTAAGCTCCAAAGCTTCTTCTTCATGCCGGTATTCGGACTGAACAATGGTATTACACCGATCATTGCTTACAACTACGGTGCACAGCAGAGAAAGCGTATGATCCGGACGATCAGGATCAGTCTGACAACTGCATTCTGTCTTACTTTTATCGGATTCCTCTGTTTTGAAGGCATCCCACAGGTATTGCTTGGAATGTTCAACGCATCTGCTGACATGCTGAAGATTGGTGTTCCGGCACTTCGTATCATCGGTATCCACTACCTGATCGCATGGTTCTGTATCATCGCCGGTACCGTATTCCAGGCACTCGGAAAAGCAGTATTCAGCATGATCGTATCTATCATGCGTCAGCTGGTTGTACTGATCCCTGCAGCATATATCCTGTCTAAGATCGGCGGGCTGCACGTTGTATGGTGGGCTTTCCCGATCGCGGAAGTGATATCATTTATTGTGTCTATGGCATTTTTGATCAGAATTTATAAGACGATCATCAGTAAGATCCCGGAAGGAAAATTGTAAACTCTATATCGCTGACATACAAAAGAGGCTGTAAAAATTCTTTTTAGAAAGAACTTTTCAGCCTCTTACTTTATTCACATTTCATTACTGTTTTTCAAAAAGATATTCTCTGAAATCTACTTTTTATTTTTATAATTCACAATATAAATTCCCACACATACCAGAATCAATGCGATCAGACTTCTTGCATTAAATGCCTGGCTTACTTCACCAAGGACCAGTGCCGATAACACCACACTGCAAAGCGGATTGACAAATCCAAAGATTGCTACTTTTGACACTTCATTATGTGCCAGCAGAACTGACCAGAGTGTATAAGCTACAGCCGATACCATCGCCAGATACAGGATCAATACCGCTCCCGCAACAGACATGTGATCCAGATGTCCACCCATAAGGATTCCTACTACAAACAGCAACACTCCACCCATGAAGAATTGACAGCCGCTTAAGATAACCGGTGATACTTTTTTAGAGAAAATATTGATCAGTACAGTGGATGCTCCATAGGACAACTGTGCGATCAGCACAAAACCTTCTCCCGTCAGTCTGAAACCCATATCCATAGAACCGCCTGCCATGTTGATGATCACGACTCCCGCAAATCCGAGAATGCAGCCGGCAAGCTTTCTGCCTGTCATCTTTTCATTTTTTACTAACAGACATGCCATTAAAATTGCGATAAAATTTCCAAGACCTGTGATAATTCCGCCTTTTACACCGGAGGTATGTGCCACTCCGATGTAGAAGAAAAAGTACTGGACAAAGGTCTGTGCAAAACAGACAGGAATCGCATACCGGAATACTTTTCCATCCGGAAGAACCATATGTTTTTCCCGGATAGATGCAAATACTAACACCAGAATTCCGGCTAATGCAAACCGGATACCGGCGAAAACGATCTGGCTTGCGGTATCTGCAGAATCTACAGATAAGATACGATAGCCTGTCTTGATCACCGGAATTGCGCTGCCCCATAAGATGCAGCAGACACACGCCAGAGCTGCAACCACCCAGGTCCTTGTTAATCTATTCTGTTTTTCTGTGGTTTCCATTTTATTTTTCAATCTCAATCTTCTCTTTCAGTACGACACATCCGGCCATATCACCGATTACATTCACACAGGTTGCACCCATGTCGCATAATGTATTGATGCTGATATACACACCCATAACTCCGGCCGGAAGACCTGCCATCGTTGCCAGTGCCGCAAACGATGCGATTGCTCCTCCCGGGATTCCCGGTGTTCCAACTGACAGAAGAACATTTGCCAGAAGTATGATGATCATCATCGGAACACTGACATGTACACCACATGCATTTGCAAAGAACATGATCATGAACGACATCAGGATTGATACCGCATCCATGTTAACAGTTGCACCAAGCGGAATTGTGATACTGGATATCTGGTTCGGTACGCCCAGTTCATCTTCCACACAACTTTTGCTGAGAGGAATCGTTGCTGAACTTGAACATGTACCAAATGCATTCAACGCTGCCGGCATGATCGCCTTGAAGAACTTCACCGGACTTGTCTTTCCGAGAATGCTTACTGCACCGCCATATACAACAAATGCAAATCCAAAGAACGCAACATATAAGATAATCAGCTGTGTAGCCAGTGATATGATCGTCTTTGTTCCATTTGCCTCTACGACAGGAACGATCGTACAGAATACTCCGATCGGTGTGAAATACATAACCGTACTGATAATCTTCAGGCATGCTTCGTTGCAGGAATCAATTACCTTTAATAATGGCTCGCCCTTTTCTCCGATCGCGATCAGTGTGAAGCCCATGATCAGTGCGAATACCAGCACCTGCAGCATATTACCTTCTGCAAATGCAGACACCGGATTGGACGGAATCAGTCCTTTCACTGTATCTAATATACTG
Source organism: uncultured Dorea sp. (assembly GCA_934309195.1). Lineage (GTDB taxonomy): Bacteria > Bacillota > Clostridia > Lachnospirales > Lachnospiraceae > Dorea_A. Next base: position 3,355 of record CAKRCY010000019.1, on the reverse strand, counting down.
TCCATCTTTGTTGCCTGAATATCGGATGTAGCCATCTTAAAGCTGACGCCTTTTCCAAGACGGATCAGTCTCGGAATGATCAGTCCGACAAAACTTGCCAGTGCTGTTGTGCACAGGAAGAACAGCATTGCCGCTCCTGTGATCTTACCTGTCGTCCTGGCACTTCCGATGCTTGCGATACCCATTACGATCGAACAGAATACCAGTGGGAAGATCATCATATTCAATGCACTCATATAGATGCTTCCCAGTACACTCGTTGCAGTCAGAACCACTTTAAACCGTCCCGCCAAAAACAGTCCGGTCAGGATTCCGAGGATCAGTCCGACGAAAATCGCACCGGTGATGTGTTTTCTGTACCACTCATAAAAACTCTTCATTCGTATGTACTCTCCTTACCTTTTTAACTATAATATATCGTCTATATTTTACTATAGACATATAGATAATAGTTTATATCAAAAGGAGTGGGACGTCAATGTCCCACTTCCTTGGTTTCACCGTTTTTACAGTTTCCTCATTGTTTGTCATATGCTAAAATAGAATTATTATCACTACAGAAACGAGGTGCTTTTATGCAGCACGAAGTATTTATCAGTTATCACCGGAACTCATCCGCTGAACTTGTTGAACATATTGTAGCGGCACTGGAAAGCCACGGAATCAAATGCTGGTATGCCCCGCGGGATGTAGATTCAAGCTATGCCGGAGATATTGTTAAAGCAATCAATACATGCAAAGTCTTCCTTCTGGTTATGAATGAGCAGTCTTCTCATTCTGCCCATGTACTCAATGAAATTGACTGTGCTTTTAACCGGTTCCACCAACATGAGTCCATCCGCCTGTTACCTTTCCGAACCGATAACAGAGAAATATCGGATGATGTCCGGTATTACCTTGGGCGGATTCATTTTCTGGACGGTACCGAACCTCCTGAGGAAGACCGTATCAATGCCCTTGTATCCAGAATTTCTTATTGGATTCAAAGCAGTGAATGGAACACCAATACCCAATCGACCGTTCAGGTTCAGAACATACGCAGTACCACCCTCGTACACAACACGAATTTTGTCGGCCGGGCATCTGAACTTAACGAAATATACCGTTTACTCCATAACGACAACAATAAATTATTTTTATGCGGAACCGGTGGCATTGGAAAAAGCGAACTTGCCAGACAATATGGACTGAAATTTCAGAACGAATACAGAACCATTCTCTGGTTCACTTACAACAGTACGCTGGAAGATATGATCATCACAGATCAGTTTCTTATCATCCATGGTCTGGAAAATGAGAAACAAGACCTTACAACTCCTCAGGCACGGGAAACTTATTATTATAAAAAGCTGAATTATTTAAAAGAACACTGTGATAAACATACACTTCTTATCATCGACAATTTTGATGCCGAAGATGAACGCACACAGGAACTTCTGGAGGGACCATATTCTGTAATTTTCACTACCCGCATCAGCCGTGAAAAAGATGGATATCAGGAACTTTCCATTCATCCAATGGACAATCCGGATGATCTTATTGCTTTGTTCCAGAAATTTTATAAACGGCCGCTACAGTCCGGCGATGATGTGATTCTCTTGCAGATTTTTGATAAGATTGCTCATCACACCTACGGCATTGAACTTCTGGCCAGACAAATGCAAGCCTCCAGAATGTCCCCTGCCAGTATGCTGGACTTTTTCAATGGAAAAGAAACTCCTGCCTCCAGACGTTCTCACATAGTGATGGAACATATCCTGAATGTAATGACAGATCTGTTCCACCTGAGCAGCCTTACAGAAGAGAAACTCTCCATCTTGAAAAATATGGCACTTCTTCCAGTAGAAGGTATCGAAACAGAGACTTTTTTTGACTTAACAGAACTGGATGATTTTATGCTAATAGATGAACTGATTGATTCCAGTTTTATCCAGTATAATTACATTACCGATGTGATATCCCTGCATCCGCTCATCGTCAATACCATTCAGAAAAATGATCCTGATTTTGTAGATGACTGCCAGATTTATATCCGGAATCTGACCAGACAACTCTCATCTTTTACCCATTTGAAGTCAGCGGAAAAGCGTACCCTGCTCTCACTTGCGGAAGTTTACTATCTGAAATGGTGCCATCCATCCCGCTCTTTTGATATTCCATTCATGGAATATCTTGCGGAAGCTTATGCCGAATATTTCATACGAGACAAAAGTATTGCCATCATGAAACGGCTTCTGACACTGAATCCGGAGCCACTGAAAGCCAGCTGGTATCACTACTACATTTCAAATCAGCTGCGCTGCCTTGAACAATATGACGGACTTTCTTCTGAAGCTGCGTTGTCCCTTTCCCTACTGAAAGACCTTCCGGATTCTTTAGAAAAGAAGCAGCAGCTTTCCAGAAGTTACTCTATGATGGGTTGGGCAAAATATCATACGGATGACTTTGAACAGGCTTTTTCTTATTTTGAACATTCTCTGCAACTCCGTAAAGAAACGCTTTCAGATGACAATGTGCTGATCGCCTGGGCATATTTCAACAGTGCCAGTGTGCTGACTAAGATGAAAGAGACAGAAAAAGCCATTCAATATTATGAAGAAGCCATCAGGCGTTTCCTGCGGATTAACGAGATTGGTATCTGTGTACCTGCCTATATCTGTATCGCAGAAGCCTATCTTGATTTGAATGACTGCACAAAAGCTACGAATACGTTAGAGCAGGCTTTTACTTATGAATATGAATATTATGGTGAAGAAAATTGCCGGAAATACTGGCTTTATGATATCAAATCTAAGATTTTGGAAAAGCAGGGTAAAAACGATGAAGCTGCCAAATACCGGCGCTGGTCTGAAGAAGAATATAAGAAATATATTCAGAGTCGCGAAACATAACTTTCTGTGTTTCGATATGAAAACTATTCTGGGGATATGAAAAAAAATCCCTGAAATCACAGTCATTTGTCGTTTTACTGTGATCTCAGGGATTCATTTCTGATTTCGGACTATAGCTTCCAGACTATTTTTTATTATTTTATCAGTCATCTAACAACACATCATTAACCACATCGTATGCATCTTCCAATGCATCCAACGCTTCCGTCAGAGTGTCTGCTTTATCCACTTCACCGTCTTCTTCATATTCATCCAGTATATTTACCAGAGAATCTTTTACTTGTTGGATGGATGTTATCAGGTCTTTTAACTGTTCTTCTTTTGTTGATGTGGTATTTATATTTACTATTTTTCTCACGTTAATAACCTCTTACTGCTTTTATTGTGCTCATCTCATGCCATTCTTCCCCGCCCCAGGTTGACTGCGCGATTCCTTTATCTTTAAATCCGAATTTCTCATACAT
>CAKRCY010000018.1:0-37880 GCA_934309195.1 uncultured Dorea sp. | reverse complement strand
ACGGATAAAAAGCCTTTAATATATGATACGCATTATAAGTATAAGACTCGCTTTTACATATAATCTGAATCATTCTAATTCTCCATTCTGTTTTCTATCACTGTCTTTTCCCGGCATTCATTATAGAAATGGATTATGAAGCTTTTCATAACCGATCGTCGTTTCATCCATATGTCCCGGGTACACATGTGTCTCTTCCGGCAATACCAGAAGTTTCTCCTTTACAGAACGGACCAGTTCCGATGCGCTTCCGCCCGGGAAGTCTGAACGGCCAACCGATGTCTGGAATAATGTATCACCGCTAAAGAGAACACCTTCCTGTTCCATATAATAGCAGCATCCGCCCGGTGTATGTCCCGGTGTATGGATTACACGGAACTGAAAACCTGCAATCTCTAGCTGCTGCCCATCTCTGACCGGAACTGCTTCCTCAAACCGGTATCCTCCACGCACATATGCAGAAGACAGATTCCTTTCTCCGTCCGTCATCATCGGAAGATCCGCTTCTTCTACATATACCGGAACTTTTACGTCTTCCATCACATCAGAAAGTCCCATAATATGGTCAAAATGTGCATGTGTCAGAAGCACCGCTTTCAGTTTCAGTTCCTGCTCCTTTACCGCATTCTTTACCTTCGCCGGATAAGCTCCCGGGTCAACCATGACCGTCTCTTTTGTCTCTTCGTTGATCACCAGATAGCAATTCGTACCAATCATTCCAACTACGTATTTCTTTATCTTCATACTTTTAGCCTGTTGCCCTTTCTATATCAATGATTCCGGAAAGCTGTTGTAATTTCTTCACGATACGCTCCAGTTCTTCACGGCCGTGAACGATGAATCCCATCTCAATTGTTGCTGTTCCCTTCTTACTGGTACGGACATTCATAGATTTGACATCCACATTCTCTTCTGTGAAAATTCTGGAAATCTCCATCAGAAGCCCCTGCTGGTCATTGGCATACATCTTGATCTCGGCAAGGTACTGACCTCCTGATTTTTCTGTCACTTCCGTCTCCCACTCTGCCGGGATCAGTCTTGCACGTTCTGCCTCGGACAGATGGATCATATTGATACAGTCTGTACGATGAATGGACAGACCTCTTCCACGGGTAACGAACCCGACGATCTCATCTCCCGGTACCGGATTACAGCATCTGGAGAAACGGACTGCCATATCATCGATTCCCTTGACTACAATACCACTCTTGGACTTGGCAATATGCACCTTATTCTTTGCGGCCTCAGCCACTTTTTCCAGAACAACTTCATCTGTAATTGCCTGCCTGTGATCTTTTCCATACTCTTCCGCAAGCCGGTTTACTACCTGTCCTTCTTTTAATCCTCCGTGACCGATTGCCGCCAGCACAGACTCCCAGTCTTTGAATCCATATTTTTTCTGCACGATTTCCTGGTACTTCGGCTGAATAATATTGGTAAGATTGATACTCTTCGCCTTACAGTATGCAGCAATCATATCCTTTCCACGGATGATATTGCTTTCTTTAAATTCTTTTTTAAACCACTGGTTGATCTTGTTCTTTGCCTGTGTACTTTTTACAATATTCAGCCAGTCCCTGCTTGGTCCTTTGGAATTCTGTGAAGTCAGGATCTCAATTCGATCCCCATTCTGGATTTTATAATCGATATTGACCAGTTTTCCGTTCACTCTGGCTCCGACCATCTTATTTCCAACCGCACTATGGATCGCATAAGCAAAGTCGATCGGTGTCGAACCATTCGGCAGGTTCTTAACATCTCCCTGAGGTGTAAAGCAATACACATCTTCTGCAAACAGATCAAGATCCCCTTTGATCAGATTCAGGAATTCCCGGTTATCCGACATGTCTCTCTGCCACTCCAGGATCTGGCGCAGCCAGCTTAACTTTTCTTCTTCCTGTGCTTCTACACTCTTTTTACCATCATTCGACTCTTTATATTTCCAATGTGCAGCAATACCATATTCCGCTGTCTTATGCATCTCTTCTGTACGGATCTGGATCTCGAACGGCTGTCCGACCGAACTCATCAGCGTTGTATGCAGTGACTGGTACATATTCGGTTTTGGCATTGCAATGTAATCTTTAAAGCGTCCCGGGATCGGTGTATACATCTCATGGATCACACCCAGTGCTGCATAGCAGTCCTTTACAGATTCTACGATAATACGGACTGCGAACAGATCATAGATCTGATCTACCGTCTTATCCTGATTGACCATCTTTTTATAAATACTGAAGAAATGTTTGACGCGCCCATTGACTTCTGCTTTGATACCCGCATTCTTCATATGTGTCGACACTTCATCTACGATCTGCTCTACAAATTCTTCCCGCTCCGTCTTTCTGGCATTGATCTGGTTCACCAGATCATAGAACACTTCCGGCTGTGAATACTTAAGTGCCAGATCATCCAGTTCCGTCTTGATCTTGGAGATTCCAAGACGCTGTGCGATCGGTGCGTAGATGTCCATCGTCTCTTTTGCTTTTTCCTTCTGTTTCGCCGGTGTCATAAACTGCAGTGTACGCATGTTATGCAGACGGTCTGCCAGTTTAATGATGATAACCCGGATGTCCTTTGCCATTGCCAGGAACATCTTTCTTAAATTTTCTGCCTGTACCTCCAGTTTATCCGAAGAATAAGAAAGTCTTCCCAGCTTGGTAACTCCATCTACCAGAAGTGCTACTTCTGCTCCGAATTCCTTTCGGATATCTTCTTCCGTAAACTTTGTATCTTCAACCACATCGTGCAGCATTCCTGCAGCGATCGTCTCTTTATCCATCTCAAGATCTGCCAGAATGATCGCTACCCATAACGGATGAATGATATATGGCTCTCCGGATTTCCTGCGCTGCTCTCCATGTGCTTCAACTGCCAGCTTATAAGCTTTCTCGATCAGGGAAACATCTGTGGACGGATGATACTTTCGGATACGGGCAATCAACATGTCATACAACCGGTCTGGATCTTCATAATCTTCCTGCGATTTCACCGCATGTCCGTCTACGACCGCGAGTCCTTTTGTATGGTCTTCCGTCAGGGCTTCCGGTGCAATCCGGTTGTCCAGTGATTCATATGTTGTCTTGTCTGACATATCAACGCCTCCTTCCCTTGATGCTTTTCTTATTTACCCGGATATGTGATCACGGCATCCACATCATATCCTTCTAACCGGTCTCTTCCCTTTAATCCCGCAAGTTCCATAAGAAATACTGTCTTTACCACTTTCCCGCCAAGTTCTTCGATCAGTTTTACCATTGCCTCATTGGTTCCGCCTGTTGCGATCAGGTCATCAATAATAACCACTCTTTGTCCCGGTTTGATCGCATCTTTATGCATCTCGATCGTAGCAGTACCATATTCCAGTTCATATTCAACAGAAACAGTCTCGCAAGGGAGCTTTCCTTTTTTTCTGATCGGGATAAATGGCTTATGCAGGTTATACGCAATTGGAACTCCAAAAATAAATCCTCTGGATTCCGGTCCTACAACCACATCAAACTCTACATCTTTTAATTTTTCCTGCATCAGATCTATTGCCAGATGTAACCCCTCCGCATCCTGAAGAATGCTTGTTACATCTCTGAATATAATTCCCGGTTCCGGAAAATCCGGAATGCTTCTTACATACTCTTCTATCGCTTTCATGATACTCTCTCCATTTCTGTCTAAAATACAACTTTAAGTATAGCATTACTTTTTCTAATTTTCAATCTATGGTTTAACAGTAATGCGTCACCACAATCTGTGGTGTCTTTTTCCCCATATATTCATTAATATCCGGATAATATGTCATCGAGATCCGGATCTGTCTGCCACGGCCTTTTAAGAGTGCCTCCACTTCTGTCTTTCCATACTGTTCTTCCAGTCTGCCCAGAAAATCTTCTGCATGACGGAACAGCATTGCTTCGATCCTGCATCCATTCACATCCTGCACCTGCAATTTCAGTACATTTCTGTTTTTTCCGAGAATTCTTGCACCCAGTAATGTGACACCGCGTGCTGCAAATACCGGTTTTGTATTTCCTTTTCCGAACGGTTCCAGAAGTTCCAGTTCCTTCACCAGGCCTTCCGTCACACATCCGAACGGCATCTCCATATCGATAGTTACTTTTTCTTTCATCTCTTCTTCTGTCAGTGTACAGTTTTTATTCAACATCTCACGCAATTTTCCGACATTCTCTTTCGGAAGTGACAATCCGGCTGCCAGCCGGTGTCCGCCAAACTTTGTCAGTAATTCTTTGCATTTATTCAGCTCTTCATACATGTGGTATCCGTCGATCGACCTGCCGGATCCTTTCACTCCTTCTTCTGCATCTGTCAGTACAAACACCGGCTTATAATAGTTCTCTCTTATCCTTCCGGCGACGATACCTGCCAGACTTTCATGACAATCCGGAAGATAAACGACCAACACCTTGTCCTTGGAAATGGTTGTTGTCTCCACCTGCTCTTCTGCCTGTTTTACAGCCTTTTCCGTCATATCCTTTCTGCTGTCATTCAACGCTTTCAGATCTCCCGCAAGGATATCTGCCTCCTTCTGCGTTCCTGCTCTCAGTAATTCCAGCGCACGTTTTGCTGTATCCAGTCTTCCGCTGGCATTGATACACGGACCAAGTACAAAACCGATATGATAAGAATTCAGACTTTCCTTGTCAATCCCTGTACACTCGATCAGTGCTTTCAATCCCGGATTCTTTGTTCGTCTCAGCATCTGAAGACCTTCTTTGACAAAAATACGGTTTTCATCTTCCAGATCCATCACATCTCCGATCGTAGCGATCGCAACATTTTCTATCAGATCATCCAGATCCGCTGAATCCTTTCCCATACTCTCCCACAATGCCTCCATCAGCTTGTATGCAACTGCAGCACCGCAGAGTCCTTTAAATGGATAGAGACAATCCGGCTGCTTAGGATCCATAACTGCATCTGCCGGCGGAATTCTGTATCGTTTTTCTCCATCCTGTTCATCAAACGGAACCTCATGATGATCTGTCACGATCACTGTCATCCCCATTTCTTTTCCATACGCAATTTCATCTGCTGCCGCAATCCCATTATCACAGGTAATGATCGTATCTACACCGGCTTTATAAGCTCTTTCGACCAGATGCCTGTTCAGTCCATATCCGTCACTGATGCGGTCCGGTATGTCGCTGTCCACATCCGCGCCGAGACGTTCCAGTCCTTCCAGTAGAATATAAGTTGCATTCACTCCGTCTATATCATAATCTCCGATCACCCGGATTTTCTTATCTTCCAGGATCTTTTCTTTCAGAATATCGATTGCCTTGTCCATATCTTTCATCAGCATTCCATCATACAGATCATTGATTGTTCCATTCAGATAGCGGTCAACCGCTTCTTCCCCGATCACATCCCTGTTCCGGATCAGACATGCCAGCCGCGGGCTGATCTGGTATTTTTTCCCTATTGCCTCAAAATCTGCGCCTTTCCGCAGCAGAACCCATCGTTCCATTGTTGTCGCTCCTTTGTCTCTTCAGTCTAAGTACAATTACTTTTTATTTTAAAAAAGCAGTTATACCCTGTCAACAGGCATAACTGCTTTTCAAATCATTTTCTGATTTATTTTTTCTTTTTGTTTGTTGCTTTTTTAGATGTTTTTGTTTTCATAACATACCACAGGGCTCCTGTGATACATACAGAAGAATATCCTCCGCAGATGATACCTGCCATAAGCGGTGCTGCAAATTCACGGATAGAACTTACACCCATAATGAACAGAACAAATACCATGATAAATGTTGTCAATGATGTATAAATACTTCTTGTCAACGTCTGTGTTATACACTTATTTACCACTTCAGCCAGATCATCGTTTCTCTTCATCAGTGGAAGTTCCTCACGGATTCTGTCAAAGATTACGATTGTTGCATTGATGGAATAACCGACAATAGTCAACATACATGCAATAAATGTTGTTCCTACCGAGATTCTGGATGCCGCATAGAATGCAAGTACCACCAGAACATCATGTAACAGTGCCGCAACCGCACTTGTAGCAAAACGTACATCTTTGAAACGGAACCAGATGTAAAGCAGCATAAAGATTGTTGCCACGATCACGGCAATTACCGCATCACGGCGCATCTCACCACTGATCGTAGAACTGATATTTTCAGCTGTGATATCCGATTCTTTCACTCCGAATGTCGTTTTCAGCGCTTTGTTGACCTGCTCACGTTTCGCAAGGCTTAATGTCTTTGTTTTAATAATAACCTGTTTGGTTCCGGACACCTTCTGTGTCTGAATGTTGTGATCTCCGGTAATCTTTTCTACTACAGGAACAATCTCTTCATCGATCTCATCGATAGAATAATCTTTGTCAAATTTCACATTCATAGAAGTTCCGCCCTGGAAATCCAGGCTGTATGCCAGTGCTCCATTTCCCTTTGCCGAATTGACTCCCATGATCACAAATCCGGCAAGGATCAGTGCGATGGAAACGCTAAAGAATATCTTCTTCTTTCCGAGGAAATTCACCGGTTTTCTTTCTTTCATCTGATGATAATACAGACTCTCTTTGCGGATTCCGATTCCATAGAATGCATATACGATCATACGTGTGATCACCAGTGCGGTAAACATGGATACCACAATACCGATTGCCAGTGTCTGTGCGAATCCTTTTACCGTTCCGGAACCTTTGAACCACAGAACCGCTGCTGCGATCAGGGTTGTTACGTTACCGTCAACGATAGCTGACATTGCTTTCTGGAATCCTGCTTTGAGTGATGACTTCACAGTTTTTCCTTTCGCCATCTCTTCACGCACACGGGCAAAGATGATAACGTTCGCATCCACCGCCATACCGATACTTAAAATGATACCCGCAATACCCGGAAGGGTTAAGGTTACATCAAATGCATTCAGGATCACCAGTACAATCTCTGTATAGATCAGCAGTGCAAGACTGGATGCCAGTCCCGGAAGCCTGTATACCAGAATCATAAACAGGAATACAAGGATCAGACCAATCACTCCTGCTTTCAGACTTGTGCTGAGTGCCTGCTCTCCAAGTTGTGCCCCTACTACATTCGAACGGAGTTCTTCCAGTTCCAGTTTCAGTCCACCGATACGGATCGTTGATGCCAGATTGTCAGCTTCTTCATATGTAAAGTCTCCGGTAATATAAGCCTGTCCGCCTGTGATCGCAGACTGGACAACCGGACTGGAGATGGTCTCACCGTCATAAATGATCGCAATCTGTTTTCCGATATTGTTCTGTGTTGCTGTAGCAAATTTCTTTGTTCCTGATTTTGTCAGGTTCAGTTCTACGGAGTATTCTTTATTCCCCATATCATCCTGACCACTCTTTGCAGATGCGCTCTTTACATCAGTTCCTGTAAGAACCGTCTCACCATCTGCTGTCTGGAAAGAAAGGGAACCTGGTTTTCCAAGTTCATCCAGAATCTTATTGGCATCTGTAACACCAGGAATCTCGATATTGATTCGGTCGTCTCCCTCCTGGTATACACTTGCTTCTGTACTGTACTGCTCTACTCGCTTTTGCAGCTTATAGATAGTATCACTCATCTCTTCTTTGGTCGGATTCTTATCTTTTACCTGATAAGTGATGCTGACACCACCGGCAAGATCCAGACCAAGTTTGATATTCTTCATCGCACCGGTCTTAGATTTTCCAATTCCTGTGATAACAGTAAAACCAAGACCGACGATGAGGATTACAGTCAGAAGCAGACTCAGTATGCTTTTTGACTTTTTCATCGTTCTCCTACACATCCTCTCGAATTATTTATTCTTCTGCAAGTGCAGCCTTCATCATGATCGCACACTCTACACGCTTCCTTTGCATCTCACAGCCGATCTCATAGGTATCATGGATCGTACCGTGGAAATTGTAAGAGTTTGCCATACATCCACCACTGCAATAGAATTTTGCAAAACAGTTTCTGCATTTATCTTTCGAATACACATTACAGCTTCTGAAATCGTCCGCAATCTCCGGCTTCACGATTCCATCGTCCACATTACCCATCAGAAAATCATCCTGTCCGACGAACTGATGGCATGGATAGAGGTCGCCCCATGGTGTAACAGCCAGATATTCTGTTCCGGAACCACATCCGGATAAACGTTTTGCCACACACGGACCACCGTTTAAATCTATCATAAAATGGAAGAAATTGAAGCCTTTTCCCTCTTTCTCGCGTTCGATCATCATCTTCGCAAGTTTATCATATTCCTCCATGATCTTAGGAAGATCTTCCTCCCTGATCGCATACGGATCGCTTTCATCTCCAACGACCGGCTCGATCGACATCTGTTTGAATCCAAGATCTGCAAAATGCATAATATCATTGGAAAAGTCCAGATTGTTTCTTGTAAATGTTCCACGGATATAATATTTTTCCTGATTTCTGCTTTCTGCAAGCTTCTGGAATTTCGGAACGATCAGATCATAGCTTCCTGTTCCGTTACGGAATGGACGCATCTGGTCATTGATTTCCTTTCTTCCATCCAGACTTAATACAACATTGTCCATCTCTTTATTTACAAATTCCTGGATCTCATCATTTAAAAGAACGCCATTGGTCGTAACAGTAAAACGGAAATGCTTGTTGTGGATCTTCTCCTGTTCTCTTCCGTAAGCCACCAAATCTTTTACAACCTGCCAGTTCATCAGAGGTTCTCCTCCGAAAAAGTCAACTTCCAGATTGCGGCGGTTTCCGGAATTTGCGATCAGGAAATCCAGTGCCTTCTTACCCACTTCAAAACTCATAAGTGCACGTCTTCCGTGGTACTCTCCCTCTTCTGCGAAGCAATATTTACAGGCAAGGTTACAGTCATGCGCAATGTGCAGGCACAATGCTTTTACGACTGTTTTCCTCTTCTTCACCTCTTCAATCATGCATTCGTATGTATCTTTTACAAATAACTGTCCGCCTTCTGTCAGCTCGATCACGTCTGACAATGCATCTTTGATGTCTGACGCTTCGTATTTACTTCCCAGTGACTGCAGAAGCTGCTCTTTTACACCTGTTTCTTTTAATGATCCGGCAGTTGGTTCTGTCTCTGATCCGTTCAATTTTGCGATCACATCATAACAGACATCATCTACCACATGTACAGAGCCGCTGTACACATCCATAACGATATTGTATCCATTATTACGGTACTGATGAATCATATCCGGTACCCCTTTCTTATTTTTCTTATTCTATATCGGAAAATTCCTGTTATTTCTCTGATTGTCTGAAATCTCATGCTGTCAGATAATTCCATGAACAGCAAGAAACAGCGACCCTAAAGACCGCTGTCCCGAGTATCCATATGATTTTAAATTATTTGTTCTGTTCGCAAGTCTGATTTCCTACTGTGCAGGATGTCTTACATGCTGACTGGCAGGATGTCTGACATTCGCCGCATCCACTTTTTTTCAGATTGCTGTTCATAGGTTTATTCAATGATTTTACATGTTTCATGTTCATGTCCCTCCTTACTATTGCTTAACTTATGTTATTATAACATTTCAATATAGGTTTCGCAATCCTTTTCTTAGGATATCATTCCGCCGGCCATTCCGCCTCCCGCGCACAGCGCAAATGTCACTAACAGCTCTGTACTACCCCCATGAAATGTACGGTAGATTCCGACCGTGACAAGCAGAAGTAACGCAAAATACAATATTCCCAGAACAATTCCCCACAGAAACCGCCTGACCTTTGCAAGTTTTCCCACCACCAGTCCGCCGGCAAATGTCGAAATCAGATAGACTGCCGTAACTCCTGCCGTCACTGCATCTTCATTTAATTCGAATTTATAAAGAGCCAGCGCCAGTATTATCAGAAGAATACCTGTCACTACGTATGCCGCAAGAAGAGCTTTCACGATCCACATGATCCATACTTCATTTTGTTCTTTTTTTCCCATCCGCTCCCTCCTCATCTATCACAGATTATGAAGAGAGTCTCTTATTTATGCTTCTGTTCTGTCCATAATTGTTCTATTGTTCCATCTGTTTTCCCAGAACCTTCGCTGTATATTCCGCAAGGCAGATTTCTCTTTCTTTAAACAGGTCTTTCTGATCCATGTTCAGCAGGAGCACCGCCCCGATCACATCCCCCGCACACAGGATCGGACTGATCACCTCCTGACTGTAAGGTTCTGTTCTACGCACCACCGGCACATAGCTTTTTTCTCCGGCTTTTGCATTCTGCGTCTTTCTTTCCTTCAGGAACTTCCCGAGTTCCTCTGTTATATCTTCGTCCTGCAGCTCTTTCTTCCCGTTTCCTGCTGCTGCGATCACCTGATCCATATCACAGATTCCTGCCAGACATCCCAGCATCTGCGACAGACTTTCCGCATACTGTCTGGCAAATGCAGATAATTCTCCGATCGGAGAATATTTCTTCAGAATAATTTCTCCTTCCTTGTCCGTGAATATCTCCAGTGGATCGCCTTCCCTGATCCTGAGTGTTCTTCTGATTTCTTTTGGAACGACTACACGTCCCAGATCATCAATTCTTCTTACGATTCCTGTTGCTTTCATAGCATTTATCTTCCTCCTGTTTTTTCTGTTTTTTCCATATTTTCTAACATATGGCTAGTATGCTGTGAAAAAGATGGAATTATTCATTCTGATATTAGACTGGATATTTTTTCAATAGTTTTGTATAATAGTTGGAAGAAAATATTAGGAGGAATGAATCATGAGTAAAATTGATGAAGTACGTGCTGATATGGTCAAAGCCATGAAAGCAAAAGACAAAGACACAAAGGAAACTTTATCCATGCTGCTTGCAGCTCTTAAGAATAAAGCAATCGACAAACGTGCGGACCTGACACCGGAAGAAGAGACACAGGTTATCTTAAAAGAGATCAAGCAGACAAAAGAGACACTGGATATGACTCCTGCAGACCGTACAGAGATCATCGAAGAATGCAATAAACGTCTTGCAGTTCTGGAACAGTATGCTCCTAAGATGATGGATGAAGCAGAGATCAAAGAAGTTGTTGCTTCTGTTCTTGCAGAAATGGGACTGGATGCTCCTACTGCAAAGGATAAGGGAAAGATTATGAAGAACCTGATGCCTAAAGTAAAAGGCAAGGCAGACGGAAAGCTCGTAAACGAGATCGTATCTTCTTTTATGAATTAAAGCAGCATCAATATTAATGGGCAGCACCCGGTTGGATGCTGCCCATTCTTTATTTATTCGTCTTAATTACCGGAAGTACTGTCTGTACTTGTTCCGGTTGTACTTGTATCTTTGGCTTTTACGCTCAATTTCGTGAAATCAATCTTATTCCATGTTCCTTTGTGAACAATGATTTTTTCCTCTTTCTTCCATTTCTTTAATACTTTTTTATAGTATTTATCCTGTTTCTCCGTGATCAGGGACTGTTTCTTGGTCTCTGTAGCAGCTTCATCATTGAGGCTTGTAACTTTTGCCACGTAGCATGCGTTATCGCTTTCAACCACACCCGTGATCTCACCTTCTCCCAATTTGTCTGCTGCTTTTACAACTTCCTTAGACGGACTTACAGAATCTGAATCAAACGTTGCATCTTTTGCTTCGGTTCCCTGTTCGGTTGCATAGGCTGCAAAATCTTCCGCTGTCTTCGCTCCTTCTGCAAATGCCGCGGCTTTTTCCTTTACCTGCTTCTTTTCATCATCGGATACGGTCGTATCTGATGAATCGGACGTATCTGATGATGTAGTATAATCAAACTCCACATACTGCATATGCTTCTGTACTGCTTCTTCATCTGTTACATTCACATTTGCCTCCGCTACGATTGCCGAACGCATCTTCTGCTCGATCACCATCAATGTCATGACACGTTTTACATTCTCTTCGGATCCAGATACCTTGTCTTTTTTCTTCTGGGAGTTGGCCTTGTCAAATTCATTGGCCGCATCATTGATTGCTTTCTTATCTGCTTTTGTAAACTTTACGTCATAATCCTTCATATGTTCTTCCAGAAGTGCCATATTCTTCAGATCATCCAGTAAAGTTTCTTTGATCGATTCTTCATAGGTCTTGCCGTCTGACGCATTTTTCGTCCACATATCATCTCCGCCGAAATAGCTTGCAAAGTATGTTTCGTACTGAGCCTGTGCATATCTTGCATAGAAATTTGCAACACCTGCCGTGATCTCTTCATCTCCAGCCTTTACGACCACCGCATCATCCTTAAGCGATCCACATCCGGTAAGTGATGCTGCCATAATTCCTGCCAGCGCTAATATTAATGCTCTTTTTTTCATTTATCCTAACCTGCCTTTATTTGCTTAATGGGTCAATTATACCGCTTTTTTCTCCGCCTATCAATCCTTTCAACCCATTTAACACATTTTTCGTAATTTCCAGTGCATCTGTCTGCTTCTCTTTCAGATTTCTTCTCTTCTTCTCATAGATAAAACATGGTTGGGCTCCGTCTGCTTTAAATGTCAGTTCCCCACGGAAATCTTCGATCAGCTTCGGAATCCGTTCCGGATGTACCTTCGCTTTTTCATACATGATAAATGTGTAAACCTCGCCCTTTTGTTCGACAGCCGTTACATACAGCTGATGTGCCTGCGCTTTCAGTGCGGCAACTTCCAGAAGTTTCTCCACCTTCTTCGGAATATCCCCGAACCGGTCTGTCAGTTCTTCTGCCATATCTTCCATTTCTTCCCGGTTCTCAATTGCAGCGATCCGTTTATAGACATCCAGTTTCTGGTATTCATTCGGAATATAAGATGCCGGAATAAATGCATCCACATTCAGATCCATCGTAGTTGTGAATGTCTCCTCTTCTTCCATCTCACCTTTCAGATGCTTCACCGCCTCGTTCAACATCTTACAATAAAGATCATATCCGACCGCCTCCATATGACCATGCTGCTCCGCACCCAGAAGATTTCCCGCTCCACGGATTTCCAGGTCACGCATTGCAATCTTGAATCCCGAGCCAAGGTCCGTGAATTCACGGATAGCAGCCAGCCTCTTTTCTGCCACTTCTTTTAACATCTTATCTCTCCGGTAGAGAAGAAATGCATATGCCATGCGGTTGGAACGTCCGACACGTCCGCGCAGCTGGTAGAGCTGTGAAAGTCCAAGCCGGTCTGCATCATGAATGATCATCGTATTTGCATTTGAGATGTCCAGTCCGGTCTCTATGATCGTCGTGGATACCAGTACATCGATCTCTCCGTTGATAAAGTCGTACATGATCCTTTCCAGTTCATGCTCCCGCATCTGTCCGTGCGCATAGGCAACCGTCAGATCCGGCACCAGCTTCTGCACATGTCCTGCCACCTCATCGATATCTTCCACACGGTTATAGACATAGTATACCTGCCCCTGTCTTGCACATTCTCTTTCGATTGCCTCACGTACCATCTCGTCATTGTATTCCATAACATATGTCTGGATCGGCATACGGTCATTCGGCGCTTCCTCCAATACGCTCATATCGCGGATACCGATCAGGCTCATATGCAGTGTTCTCGGGATCGGAGTCGCCGTAAGTGTCAATACGTCTACATTTTCTTTCAATTTCTTGATTTTTTCTTTGTGCTGAACACCGAACCGCTGTTCTTCATCGATGATCAGGAGCCCCAGATCTTTGAATTTCAGGTCTTCACTCAGTACCCGGTGTGTTCCGATAATGATATCTACCAGTCCCTTTTTCGCATCCTCGGCCGTCTTTTTCTGCTGTGCCGGTGTACGGAATCTGCACATCAGGTCAATCCGCACCGGGAACTCTTTCATACGCTGTACGAATGTCCGGTAATGCTGCTGTGCAAGAATCGTTGTCGGAACCAGATAGACTACCTGCTTACTCTCCTGTACAGCTTTGAATGCCGCACGGATTGCGACCTCCGTCTTACCGAAACCGACGTCCCCACAGATCAGACGGTCCATGATCTTATGACTTTCCATATCTTTTTTTACAGCCTCGATCGCCATCATCTGATCTTCCGTCTCTTCAAACGGAAACATCTCTTCAAATTCTCTCTGCCAGACTGTATCTTCTCCGTAGACATAACCATCCTGCTCCTGCCTTGCCGCATACAGCTTCACCAGATCTCTTGCAATCTCTTTTACAGCACCACGCACCCTGGTCTTGGTCCGGTTCCACTCCTGGGTTCCCAGCTTATTCAGCTTTGGTTTCTTTGCATCGGCACTGGCGTATTTCTGTATCAGATCCAGCTGTGTTGCCGGGATATAGAGATTCCCGCCCTGTGCATACGAGATTTTCATATAATCTTTTGAAATCTTGTCTACAACAATCTTTTCAATTCCCTGATAGATGCCTACACCGTGATTCTCATGAACAACATAATCTCCCGGCTTCAGTTCCGAAAAACTCTGGATCTTCCGTCCTTCATAAGTCTTTCTCTTTTTCTTCTTTTTTCTTTTTCCGAAAATGTCCGACTCTGCAATCACAGTGAATTTAAGCATTGGATATTCATACCCTTCCGCAATGTATCCATATGCCGTCATAATTTCTCCGGGCTTTACTTCCCGGTCCAGTTCTTCACCATAATAACTGCTTAGATTATAATCTCTTAAATCTTCCGCCAGCCGCTTTGCACGGGTCCTCGATCCTGACAGCAGGACTACCCTGTATCCGTTTCTTTTCAGTCTCTTAAGATCCTGTGTCAGCATCTCAAAACTGTTATTATACGGGTTCACACTCTTAGCCTGGATTTCATAAGATTCTCTTACTTCCAATCCCCTGCACTTCATCTCTAACGCAAAAAAGCCGATACTGCTGTAAGTATTGATCTTCTTCTGGATATCTGCAACCGGAAATATCTTTGCCTCTTCCTCTTCCAGTTCATACCCGTTCTCCAGACGCTTTTTCTGCGCTTCCAGAAACTCTTCTTCAATATTCTGTCCGCGCTCCACAAGACGCACCGGTTCATCCAGAAAAAGAATGGTATCTTCTTCCGGAAAATAATCCAGAAATGATACTCCCTTCTCTTCTCCCTGCGGAAATTCCACTGCCGGATAGATTGTAATTTCTGTCATATTCTCAATGGAGCGCTGGCTCTCCACATCAAAAGTCCGGATAGAATCCACCTCATCCCCCCAAAATTCAATCCTCACCGGGAACTCCTCCGTCAGGGGATAGATATCCAATATTCCTCCCCTCACTGCAAACTGCCCCGGACCTTCTACCTGCACTTCCCTGTCATACCCTACGGCAGAAAGCCTCTCTGCCATCTCGTCCAGCTTAAGAGTGCTGTCGTTTTGTATCTTCAGTACTTTCCCTTCAATACTCGCTTTCGGCGCAAGGTGATCCATGAACCCATCCAGACTTGTCACAACCGTCACAGGTGTTCCGGAAAGTACTGCCTGGATTCCTTCCATCCTCTGCTTCACCAGCTCTTTGCTCCGGATATCTGCTTTATAGAACAGAAAATCCTTTGCCGGATACAGATAAGTATTGTTGTCCAGGAAACGGTATTCTTCATATATCTGTTTTGCTTTTGTCTCACTGGAACAGGCGATGACCTTGTATTTACAGCCATCGCCAATTGCATACATCATATGAGATTTCTGGGAATTCACACATCCGCATACACGGATCATCCCTGCATCTTTTTTCTTATTCTTACAGAGTTCTTCAAACTCTGCCAGTTCTTTTAACGGTCCGATTAAGCCCTGCATCTTTTTATGCCTCCTTAGGCTTTACTTTCCTGTTATACTGGTTCATGGCAGCCTCGATCTCTCCATTTAAGATCATTCCCACCGCATGGTCTGCGCGGTCATATCCCTCTTCCATCAATTCACGGTCTTCTTTCGAAAAATGTCCCAGTACATAATCCGCCAGGTCGTATTTCTTTGGCTTCTCCCCAACGCCGATCTTGATTCTCGGGAACACATCGGTTCCAAGGTTGGCAATAATATTTTTTATCCCATTATGCCCTCCGGCGCTTCCTTTCTTACGGATTCTCAACTGCCCTACATCCAGACTGATATCATCATAGATCACAAGAAGCTCATGTTCTTCATCAATCTTATAATAATTGACCAGTTCTCTTAAGCTTTCCCCGCTCAGATTCATATAAGTCTGCGGTTTTACCAGCAGCACCTTCTGTCCCCCGATCATTCCTTTTCCGATCAGTGCTTTTCCTTTTCTCCCATCTACAGAAATATTATATCTGTCTGCCAGCATATCTATGACATCAAATCCTACATTGTGTCTGGTTCCTTCGTACTGAAGTGTAGGATTTCCAAGTCCTGCAATAATAAACATATTTTTTCACCATCCATTTCTTTTATCATTCTACAAGAACCTTTTCCATTTGTCACGGAAAAATTAAACGAATAATTCTTCCACATTTTTCATACATTATAGAAAATGAAACAATCTTTGAAACCAATTACCAGGAGGTCTCACTATGAGTTCCAAAACAAAAATTGTTGTACTTCACATGAAAGAAATTATCTATACCGTTATTTTCGCAGTATTGGCCATTGTTCTGGTCCTGCTTTTGATATTCATGTTCCGTCCGGAACACCGCTCTGCCTCAAAGGATAACCGGATCTATACTCCGGGAATCTACACCTCAGATATCACTCTGAACAATACTGCACTGGAAGTTGAGGTGACTGTAGACAAATCCCATATCAATTCGATCCGTTTCACCAATCTGAACGAATCTATCACAACCATGTATCCGTTTATCGAACCTGCGATTGAAGATATTGCCGAACAGATCTACAAAAAGCAGTCCCTCGACAATATTCAGTATTCATCTGACACTCCTTATACTTCCCAGCTGATTATACAGGCCATTGAAACTGCACTGAAAAAAGCCGAAACTACAAAGTAGTTGCGGCTTTTTCTTACATCTGACGGCGGTCTGTGCGATGCCACCCGGCAGGTACTTTCGCCTTTTGCTTTTATCCTTCAACGATAAGATAACGACCATCCGAAAGTGCAAATACTTCTGATGCATCCTCAATCTCTTCGTCAGACATTCCACTGACATCCATTCCTTCCTGATCAAGGAATTCCCTGACTTCTCCGATATTATCTACGATAGAAGCCATACAGTCCTCCAGAAAAGCCTCTGCCTCTTCCAAAGTCTCTGCAACCGGTTCATCAAACAGCTGACCCTGATTCAAAATAAAAGTCTGCAGACATTCTTCATCATACTCGTACATACATCTCAACCTCCCTTATCGTAATATTACACAAACTGCAACAGTTCATCCGGTCTGTCGATCAGATCATCTGCTCCCGCAGTTTCTAACGTTTTTCTGTCCCGGAATCCCCACAGCACGCCTATCGTCTTAAGACCTGCGTTCCTTCCGGTTGCCGCATCAACTTCTGAATCTCCGATATACAGACATTCTTCTTTTGACACGTGCATCTGCTCCATAAGATACCATACTCCGTCCGGCTCCGGTTTCCTTCGGATACCTTCTTTTTGTCCCTGGGCATAATCAAACAATTCTTCTCCAAAGATTGCTTTCACAACTTTTACTGTCTGACGGTCCGGCTTATTGGAAAGGACTGCCAGCTGAATTCCTTTATCTTTCAATGCTTTCAACATCTCCGGGATTCCTTTATAAGGTGTTACATGATATGTACAATTCCGGTCAAATATACGTCCGTATATTTCCATTCCCTCTTCAATTCTTGAAGCATCTGTGTCTCCGGCTGCTTTCAGTGACTTTTCCATCAATACCCTGGCTCCATTCCCGACGAACAACCTGCACTGATCTTTTGTGATCTTTGAAAGTCCCATCTCCTCAAGTGTCAGATTTACGGAATATGTCATAGATTCCAATGTATTTGTTAATGTTCCATCCAGATCAAATATACAAGCTTTCATTATACAAATTCCTCCTGCAAATATCATAGTATGAGACCGTCAAAAATGCAATACCAAAAATGCGCCAGCCCTTAGATAAGGTACTGGCGCATAGTTTTCAACGCATTCTTTTCCAGCCTGCTGACCTGGGCCTGGGATATCTGTATCTCCTTTGCAACTTCCATCTGTGTTCTCCCCTGAAAGAACCGGAGCTTGATAATATAACGTTCCCGTTCATCAAGATGCTTCATTGCTTCCTCCAGTGACAGATCTTCCACCCATTTTTCTTCTTTATTCGTCTGATCACTCAATTGATCCATCACATACAATGCATCTCCACCATCATTATAGACCGGTTCCTGCAGGCTCATCGGTATCTGGATTGCATCCAGAGCAAACATAATATCCTCTTTGGATATGCCGATTTCTGTCGCAATTTCCTGCACCGTCGGTTCTTTCTGGTTCTTCTTCCTGTAGCTTTCCCGCGCATAGATTGCTTTATATGCCGTATCTCTGAGTGACCGGCTGACACGGATGGAATTGTTATCTCTCATGTACCTTCTGATTTCTCCGACGATCATTGGTACTGCATAGGTGGAAAATTTTACCTCTAATTCTGTATTAAAATTATTAACCGCCTTAATCAGTCCGATACACCCGATCTGGAACAGATCATCCGGGTTCTCCCCGCTTGCCCCAAATCGTCTTATCACGCTCAGGACAAGTCGTAAATTTCCTTTAATGTACTCTTCTTTCGCTTCCTGGTCTCCTTCTTTGATGCGTACAAACAAAGCTTCCTTCTCCTCTTCATTCAGGATAGGAAGCTTTGCCGTATTCACACCACATATTTCTACCTTTCCCTGTGCCATTACAGACCTCCTGTCAGAATCTCATCCATCAGTTTCTATTAAGATGATGCTCCTTATTGCACAGGCTTATGCGGTTTCTTATCAAATAAAAAAACTTTTACTCCTTGACATCTGACAGATTCTGCGTTATCTGTCCCACTTATCTGCCAGATTCTGGATCTGGGTCTCGAACTTGGCCATATCTTTATTCGCCAGTCCTTCATTCTTATACACAACGTTCAGCAAACGCTTTGCGGCTGCCACCAGACGGTTAAATGCGGATGCACTCTTAAGCTTACTCGGTTTCTCATCTGATTTTTTCGGAATCTTCTGTCCGATCGTTATAATCTCATTCGCCGCGAGATCTACCGATCCACCTGAATATGGTGCGAATGCCGGACAACCGAAAGTATCTTCTACCAGTTTCGCAAAATGATCTGTCACTGTATCTTCCCCATGCACAACCATTACGCGGTCCGGTAATTTTTCAAATCCTCTGATCCAGTCCAAAAGACCGTTCATATCTGCATGTCCGCTGATTCCTTTCAATACCTCGATTCTGGCATTGACCGTGATATTCTCTCCAAACAGCTTTACACTCTCTGCACCTTCAATCAGTTTTCTCCCAAGCGTTCCGACTGCCTGATATCCCACAAAACAGATCGTGCATTCCGGCCGCCACAGATTGTGTTTCAAATGATGCCGGATCCGTCCTGCTTCGCACATACCGGATGCAGACAGGATAACTTTCGGTTTTGTGTCAAAGTTGATCTGTCTGGACTCATCACTGGTAATCGTCGTCTTCAGCCCCCGGAACAGCAGAGGATTGATCCCCTGATTTACCAATTCCATTGCTTCCTCATCAAAACATCCTTTGACATTTTTATTAAACACATTCGTCGCTTCGATTGCAAGCGGACTGTCCACATACACTTCAAACCCCGGAAATTCCGGAAGCAGATTCTTTTCTTTGATCTCACGGATAAAGTACAAAATCTCCTGCGTGCGTCCAACCGCAAAAGACGGGATTACCACATTGCCGCCTTTTTGGAATGTCTCTCTCAGAATTCTTGTAAACTCTCCCACATAATCAGGAATATCCTCACCATGCGTGCGGTCTCCGTATGTAGATTCGATCACCAGATAGTCTGCCTCTTTTACTAACTGCGGATCTTTAATGATCGGCTGATTGACATTTCCCACATCCCCGGAAAATACAACCTTCTTTGAGACATCTCCTTCGGTTATCCACACTTCAATGCTTGCCGATCCAAGCAGATGCCCCACATCATTGAATCTCACTTCAATTCCATCACACAACGTAATCTTCTGTCCGTAATCGACCGGTGCCAGAAGCTTCGTTGCTGCATCTGCATCTGCGACCGTATAAATCGGTTCGTATTCCGGTTCTCCGCTTCTTCTTGCCTTTCTGTTTCTCCATTCCGCTTCAAATTCCTGAATATGTGCACTGTCACGAAGCATAATGTCACAAAGATCTGCAGTTGCAAATGTGGTAATGATCTCCCCGGAAAATCCTTTTTTCACCAGAAGCGGAATATTTCCGGAATGATCGATATGTGCATGTGTCAGAAGAATGTAATCTACATCTCCCGGTGCAACCGGAAGTTCCTGATTCTCATAAAGATCCGGTCCCTGCTCCATTCCACAGTCAATCAGGATATTCTTTCCGCATGCTTCAAGAAGATGACAGCTTCCAGTCACTTCATGGGCTGCTCCAAAAAAACTAAGCCTCATATGACCAACCCCTTTTTCTTTTTATTGTAGCACATTTTCAGGAATACTTCACCATTTCCCGGCGTAATCTTTGCATAATCTTTTTCTCTAATCTTGATATGTAAGACTGGGAAATTCCAAGCATATCTGCCACTTCTTTCTGTGTCTTTTCTTCTCCGTCGGCTGTCCCCAGCCCGAACCTCATCCGGATGATCATCTGTTCCCTCCCGGACAGACGGCTGATTGCTTTGATCAGTACTTTCTTCTCTGCATCATTTTCCAGGTCTTTATAGACAGCATCTTCCTCCGTTCCCAGAATATCCGACAGCAGCAGCTCATTTCCATCCCAGTCAACATTTAAGGGCTCATCAATCGACACTTCCATCTTTGTCTTGCTATTTCTCCTCAGATACATCAGAATCTCATTTTCAATACATCTGGATGCATACGTTGCAAGTTTGATATTCTTATCCGGATCAAACGTATTAATTGCTTTTATTAACCCAATCGTACCTATAGAAATCAAATCCTCAACTCCTACTCCGGTATTATCGAATTTCTTTGCAATATACACAACCAGACGGAGATTGTGTTCAATCAGCATTTTTCTTGCCTGTTCATCATTCTCTGTCCCCAGTCCCCGTATTGCTTTTCTTTCTTCCTCTGTTTCCAATGGTGCCGGAAGGATATCTGATCCGCCTATATAATGAATGTCTTTTTTGTCCGCAAAAAAGAGCGACCGGAAATCCGGAATAACTTTCAATTTAAACTGATGTGGAACTGCCACTTTTATCACCATTTTTCTTTCCTCCTGTCAATATATCTGGATTGATAATCATCTGATAATTTTCTGAACCTAATTCTTCTTCACTTACTGCCACTAATGGATATTCCACGTTTATCTTGTTTCCATCCCGTATGATCTGCATCTTATCCAGCCGGAACGCCGGCATGACACCCTCTTTTTTCCCGATGGAATGATAAGGAATATATCTGAATCGTTCCGGTTTCTTTTCCTTCGTCAGTCTTCTTGCAGATGCTCTGTCTATAATACTGACAGGGTCATTGCTGATCGTATCACTCAATGTATTCCCCGTATCTATCAGTCCTCTCAGTCTGTCATTTTTTTCTCCAAAAAACACTTCTACTTCACAGTAACGATTTCCTTTCTCTGAAAAGAATAAAATGATTTTCCAGATTACCGACACGAGGTAGTAACTGATTACAGCCAGTAAAAAAAACATACTTCCCCGCCTTATATACTGTTGAACGAACTGAAACACGCCTCCCAGCAGAAATGACTCTATATACAAGAGCACCCATCCTCTGAACAATTCCCGGCCCCATTTTATTCCAAGGCCGGCCTTCATCATTACTACATTAATGACTCCATGAAATACTACAAATCTTAATACCGGTGTTTCCCTGAATATGACAATTGCAATACATGTCATCGCTGCTCCAGTTGCTGCTCCTGCAAAAACCCTTCCATACCCCGCCGGACAGGCAAGTAATTTCTTCAAAAGGATCAAAAGAATCGCATCCATTGTAAAATTCACCATAAAAAACACATCTACATATAATTCATAGTACACATCAGGCCTTCTTTCTCTTTCCGTGCACAGAAATAAATTTGTTGTTTTAAACAAGTAACATTATATAAATTCTTTCAAAAGGATTTTGTCAGATACTGTATGTTATTCCGTTTTTCGTTCGACAGCTCTCGTAACTCTGCGAACATATTAGTAAAACTAAGATAGACAAAAAAAGATCGTATACAAATCAGCTCACGCCAACCTGTGTACGATCTTTCTTATAGTAACATATGTAAGAGAAACTGCCTGCGGCAAATTCTCTGTATTCTAAGTAGTACTGTTCTTTATGTGATTATTTTTTAAAGAAATCAGGAATCTTAATTGACTGTTCCTTCACCTTGCTTGTAGGTGTTCTAGGTGTATCCAGTGTAGGAGTGGTTCCACCCATTGGACGTCTTGTTGCAGTTCCTGTGGTCTCTCTCTGTGTTGTTGTTCCGAAATCAAGTCTCGGTGATACCGGACGTTCTGCCTGCGGTGTACGTACTGCCTGCTGCTGTCCATACATTGCACTGCTCTGACGTACCGGTCTGTCATATGCGGATGCATGTCCCTGCTGACCATGTGGCATCGCAGATGTTCTTCCCTGATTTTCCAGTCTTGATTTTAATTTTGAAGCACTTCCGCCAACATTGTGAAGTCCTGTAGCAATTACAGTAATTGTTGCTTCGTCTGCTCTGGAATCATCGTACATTGCACCAAAAATAATGTTCGCATCTTCTCCGGCAAGTTCCTGTACATATTCTGCTGCATCAGATGCATCCATAAGTGTAATATCACCGGATACATTGATGATAACATGAGATGCTCCGGCAATGGTTGTCTCCAGGAGCGGACTGGCAACAGCCTGTTTTACAGCTTCCAGTGCTTTATCATCACCACGTCCCTGACCGATACCAATGTGGGCAATTCCCTTATCTGTCATAACTGTCTGTACATCTGCGAAATCGAGGTTAATCAGTGAAGGTACATTGATCAGGTCTGTGATTCCCTGAATACCCTGCTGTAATACTTCGTCAGCTTTCTTTAAAGCTTCCGGCATTGTTGTACGTCTGTCTACAACTTCCAACAGTTTATCATTCGGGATTACGATCAGTGTATCTACACTTTCTTTTAATTTTTCAATTCCTGCAAGCGCATTGTTCATACGTGTCTTTGACTCAAAACGGAAAGGCTTTGTTACAACACCAACTGTTAATGCTCCCTGTTCTTTTGCAATGCGGGCAACAACCGGTGTAGCACCTGTTCCTGTTCCGCCTCCCATACCGCAAGTTACGAATACCATGTCAGCACCTTTCAGTGCTGCTGATACTTCTTCTGCACTTTCTTCTGCAGCTTTCTCACCAATCTCTGGTCTTGCACCAGCTCCCAGACCTTTTGTGATCTTATCACCGATCTGCATCAATGTCGGAGCTTTACACAGCTGAAGTGCCTGTTTATCTGTATTGATCGCTATAAATTCAACACCGGCAATCTGCTCATCAATCATTCGGTTTACTGCGTTGTTACCGCCTCCACCGACTCCAACAACAATTATTTTTGCCGCTGCTTCTGATTCATTTGTTTTAATTTCTAGCAAGGGTTTCTCCTCCTTTGTTATCCTTATTATATATTATACATCCCATTGATAGAGCAAGTGAGATGAACTCAGTTTGCTATATATAGTATATAATATAGACTTTCGTGTAAAATATCAATAGAATTTCTCTAATTTTTCTAATTTTCTTGTGAAATTTCTTTCATCTCAAAAGTAATCGTAGTGTTATTCTCTGAATAGGTCTCCAAATGCAGGATTCCCTCTTTATCACCAAGCTTTTTTAAGATCGGTTTGATCTGCGCAATCTGTTCACCTGATACCTGATTTCCCAGGCAGGCGCTTACATTTCCAAATTTCATATAGATCTGCTGCTGTTTTACCGTCACATTTTCCGGATGTATTCCATATTTCTGACTTTCTGCGCATGCTTCCAGTATTTCATTGAATTTTGTCTGATCTGATGTTCGGATCTGCTTATACAGTTTGCCGGATTTTATCTTCAGTCCCTCTACAACTGGTGTCTGTGCATCTTTCACTGAAGATTGTTTTACCACAAGTCCACTCTGATCAAAATAACTATAGCTTGTTCCGGTTTTCACGCACCCGGTAATTGCTTTTTCTTTTACTGTAATCTGCAGTGTCCACGGATTTTTCATTCTGACTTTTAAAGAATCCAGACATTCCGGTACTGTTCCTTTTCCCATAGAATACTTTGCAACTACATATAAAGAATTCCCTGACATCTTATCATTCTGTACGCAATTCACAATCTCCTGACTGTCACAGTACTCATTTCCGCTTACTTCTATTTCTTGTATATAGAACAGCAGCAGCCCCCCGACAATAATGATCGCTGCTGCCAGCAGCAGAACAATCACTGCATATACATGGTGCTTCTTACCATTCTTCTTGTTCCCTTGTTTTTTCTTTGGCCTCTGGTTTCCCATATATGATTCAAACTTCCTTTCATCCACATGTATATTATTTTACCAAACATGACACATTCAACACAAGCCCCATTTCAAAAAGCAGGAACATAACCGAAGTTCCTCCATAACTGATGAATGGCAATGTAATTCCCGTATTCGGTATGGTATTTGTCACAACTGCAATATTAAGAATTACCTGTATCATCATGTGTGCCATTGCGCCGGATGCGATCAGAGCTCCTTCCAGATCCGGTGCATGAGATGCAATAATAAAGAAGCGCCATATCAGGATTAAAAATAATAACAATACAAATGACGCACCAATCAGTCCCATTTCCTCACAGATGATAGAAAATATCATATCGTTCTGCGCTTCCGGTACAAATCCGAGTTTCTGGATACTGCTTCCAAGTCCCCTGCCAAACAATCCTCCTGATCCGATTGCATACAGTCCCTGAAGTGTCTGATAGCCTTTCTCATATTTTTCCGGATGCTGCCAGATCTGCAGCCGCTCAAGCCGGTAACTTTCCATAGCAAGAAATATTCCCATAAACGCACAGCCCAGACACACCATCCACGCAAACTGCCCATACTTCGGACTTGCAACAAATACCATGATTACTGCTATTCCCAGAATAATAACCGCTGTACTCAAATTGCTCGCACCAACCAGCCCTACAATTGGCAGCACACTGATGACAATCTTGCAGATCGTTGAAAATTTCCACATTTTTTTTGCGTTTTTTAGTATGATATAAGTTAAGAACAGAATCACCGCAACCTTTGCAAATTCCGATGGCTGAAAAGAAAATGGTCCAAAAGACAACCATCTTTTGGACCCATTGTATTCTTCTCCGAATAACATTACCAGTACTCCGAGCAAAATAGATAACAGATATCCCGGAACTGCCCACTTTTTCCAGATATGATAGTCTATATTCGCTATACACCACATACCCATAATCCCGAGAAGCGTTGCAAATACCTGTTTTTTCAGATAATAAAACGTATCCTGGAATTTTACCTCTCCATTATATGCACTTGTGCTGTAGAGAATCACAAGACCTGTTGCGATAATGATCACCAGTACTAATATCAGAACCCTGTCACATTTTTTCTGTTCCGGCTGTTCTGACTGCCACGAATATTTCAACCCGTTCACTCCTTATAAGGAATTTACAATCTCTTTGAACTTCTCTCCGCGTACTTCGTAACTTGGGAACATATCCCAGCTTGCACATGCCGGTGAAAGCAGAACTGCTTCTCCTTCTTTTGCGATCTTTGCTGCCGTAAGCACTGCTTCTTCAAATGAATCCACAAACATATAATCAGTAAATCCACACTTTTCAGCGTCAGATGCAATTTTTTCTTTGGTATCACCAAGAAGAATCAGTTTTTTTACTTTCCCGTCAAAACTTTCTATCCACTCTGTATATTCAGAGCCTTTATCATATCCGCCGCCGATCAGAACTGTCGGACGCTTCATTGCCTGGATTCCTTTGATTGCAGCATCCGGATTGGTTCCTTTTGAATCATTATAATATGTAACCCCATTCTTCTCTGTTACATATTCAATACGATGCTCCACACCTCCGAACGCCTTTACACTTTCACGGATTACTCCTACAGGGACTCCGTAAACTGCTGCCATCGCACATGCTGCCATAACATTCTCGTGATTGTGTGTTCCGAGAATCTGCAATTCATCTACGTGGCAAATTGTCTCTTTTACGCCTTCATAATTGTAGATGATTCTTCCTTCTTCCAGATATATTCCCTCTTCCAGTTTACGCTGGCTGCTAAAATATAGAACCCTGGCTTTTACTTCATTGCCAAATTCCCTTGTCAGTTCATCTTCATAATTCAGGATACAGTAGTCTTTTTCTGTCTGATTCTTTGCAATATTCTTCTTTGCATTCACATATGCTTCCATCGTATGATGCCGGTTCAGGTGATCTGGTGTAAAATTAAGGATTGCACTGACTCTCGGACGGAATTCTACAATACTCTCCAACTGAAAACTGCTCATCTCTGCAACTGTGATCGAGTTCTCTGTCATATCTTCTACTGCAGTTGTGTACGGTGTTCCAATATTTCCGACAACAAATACATCATCCTGATAATTCTTCATAATCTCACCAAGAAGTGTCGTTGTAGTTGTCTTACCGTTCGTTCCTGTAATAGCAAGAACATCGCCTTTTCCAAACTGATAAGCAAGCTCCACCTCTCCGATAACCGTAATTCCCTGCTTACGCATCTTTTCGATCACCGGAAGATCTGTCGGGACTCCAGGGCTTAACACTGTCATATCAAGTTCTGCAAGAATTTCTTCCGGAAACTCACCGATTATAATCTTTGCATTGCTGTCTGTACCGGACTGTTGTCTTACTTTTTCTTCCGTAAGCTTCTTATTTCCATCGTACAGTACGACTTCCGCTCCCTGTCTTTCCAGAATCTTTCCAGCTCCGATTCCACTGATTCCAAGACCAAATACAAGTACTTTTTTACCTTTTACTTCCATGTTATCCTCCTACATAGCCATCAGTGCGATCAGGCATAAGATTGCTGTGATAATTGAAAATACTGCAACAACTCTTGTCTCTGACCATCCGCACAGTTCAAAATGATGATGTATCGGCGCCATCTTAAAAATTCTTTTACCGCCGGTCTTTTTAAAATATGTTACCTGGATCATAACGGATAATACTTCTACCAGATAGATAAATCCGACAATGATGATGAAAATCGGCATCTGGAGCATATATGCTGCGGACGCTACAAATCCTCCCAGTGCCAGGGAACCCGTATCCCCCATAAACACACTTGCCGGATATACATTAAACAGCAGGAATCCAAGGAGTGCTCCTACCACCGCACAGGTGATCGGTTCGATCCCGCTTTTTGTTCCAATTGCGACAACCGTAAAGA
The DNA here is from genome assembly GCA_934309195.1 of uncultured Dorea sp. GTDB lineage: Bacteria > Bacillota > Clostridia > Lachnospirales > Lachnospiraceae > Dorea_A. The sequence continues at coordinate 10,503 of CAKRCY010000018.1, read as the reverse complement.
ATGTTGCAACCAAAACCGTAACACTAGATGCCAGGCCGTCCAGTCCATCTGTAAAATTCACACCGTTTACGGTTCCGATCACCACAAAGAACATCAACGGGATTGCCAGCCATCCAATGTTCAGATATCTTCCCCCGCTAAAAGGAATCAGCATTGTAAGTGGAACACCTGCAAATTTTACCATATAAAATGCAAAGATTGCTGTTACCACGATCTGAAGTGCCATCTTCTGCTTTGGATATAATCCGTCCGAACGTTTCATTACAACTTTCAGATAATCATCCAAAAATCCGATCAGACCAAATCCAAGTGTCAAAAACAGGATCGGAATGATCTTCGGATAACGTCCGATATAAATAACAGAAGTGATCACAACTGACAACAGGATCATTACGCCTCCCATCGTCGGAGTCCCTGCTTTCTTCAAATGAGACTGCACTCCATCTTCTCTCTCCGTCTGATCCATCTTAAGTCTTCTGAGTACAGGTATCACAAGAGGACCAAGAATCACACTTAATACAAATGAAATCAATACCGGAATAAACACCTTATAATCCATAATCCACCTCTTTAATTCTTTTGTTATTCAGTTAATCTCTAACTTTACCTAGTATACTGCATTTCCAATTGTTTTTCAATGCCAAGATAAGGCAATATATTTTCGAAAATATTACCGATTACCGGAGCTGCGATCGTACCTCCGTAATAGATTCCCTGCGGATCATAGATCACACACATTCCCAGGATCTCCGGATCATCTGCAGGTGCAAATCCTACAAAAGAAGATATGTACTTGTTCGCACTTCTCGGTAATGTCTGGGAGGTTGCCGTCTTGCCTCCGATTCTGTATCCTTCCACATATGCATTCTTTCCAGACCCTTCAGAAACTACACTTTCCAGAAGCATCCTCATAGTCTCAGATGTCTTTTCCGAGACAATATGCTTTTTTTCACTATAGTGAAATTCTTTCGTTACTTTCCCGTCTTCATTCAGAATCTCCGTTCCAAAGTGCGGCGTCACCCTCCTTCCCCCATTGATCAATGCACTTACTGTCGCTGCAAGCTGGATCGGTGTAATCTGGAACGACTGTCCGAAACTGATCGTAGCCAGTTCTACCTGTCCGATATTTTCCTTTTTATGCATGATCGTCCCTGCTTCTCCCGGGATATCTACCCCCGTCAGATTCATCAGGCCAAACTTATGAAAATAATCGCAAAATCTGTCCACTCCGATACGAAGTCCCAGTTCGATAAATACCGGATTACATGAATTCTGTATGCCCTGCACAAAATTCTCCGTACCATGCCCTCCCACCTTATGACATCTTATCCTGCGGTCTTCTACCATTTTATATCCGGGACAGTGAAACTGATCTGTAAGACGGACTGCCCCTTCTTCCAGACCTGCAGATGCAGTAATGATCTTAAATGTGCTCCCCGGCTCATATGTGTCGTTGATACATCCGTTTCTCCACATCTGGTTCAGTGCATCCTGCTTCTGCTCATCCGTTATATTTTCCTCTGATTCTTCTGTATTCAGCTCGAACGGCCGGTTCAAATTGAATTCCGGAACATTTACCATCGCATATATTTCCCCGTTCTGAGGATTCATAAGAAGAATTGCCGTTTTTTCCGCCTGCTTTTCCTGCCGCACTTTTTCTGCCATCTGCATAGCATACTTCTGCATATTATAATCCAGACTGATTTTTAATGTATTCCCTGCCACCGGTTCTTTTCTGTCCTCTGCCACGCCATCCAGTTCGATTCCCCTTGCATCTGTTGTTGTCAGGATCTTACCGTCAACACCTTTCAGATATTTATCATATTTTACTTCAAGTCCGATGATTCCCTGATTGTCAGCTCCGGTAAACCCTAACACTTTAGAGGCAAGCGCATCGTATGGATAAAATCTTTTAAAATCTTCATCTACTTTTACTCCTGCCATCCCCAGATTTCGGATCTTATCTCCCGTTTTTTTATCCACATTTGATTTTATCCTTTCTATGGATGATATCTTTTCCACACGTTTGCGCACCTCACTGCTATTCATTTCAAGAAGTTCCGATAAGTTATCAATGACTGTTTCCGGTTCCCTGATCTGACTATGGATCACAGAAATTGTACATACCGTCCGGTTTGTTGCCAAAACTTTTCCATTCCTGTCAAGGATTTCTCCTCTCGCAGCCTTAATGTCACGTTCCCTCTCATGCAGATCTTCCGCTTTTTTCTGATAATATTCCGCATCAAATACCATAAGATAGGTCAGTCTTCCAATCAAAACAAATATCATAGCAAAGGCTCCAGCGAATACAACCAGTATTTTTCTTTTATGAAATGTTTTGTTTTTCATAATAAAAATCCTCATAGAAGCTTTTCTTATAATTTATGAAAACTTCTATGAGGTTATGAATTTCATATACTTTTACAGTTACTCCTGTGCTGTCTGTGTTGTTGTCTCTTCTGCAGATGTTTCTGTAGTATCAGACGCACCGTCTTTTTTCTCTACTCCAAGATAAGGGAATATATCTGTCATGATCTGTGATGCAAGCTGTGTTGCATAACCGCTGTTTGCCTGAACAGCCGAGTTTGGCTCATCAATGACAACATACACCATGACCTGTGGATTTTCCTGTGGTGCATAGCCGATGAAAGAAACAAGATATTTCCCATTTCCACGGGGCAGTTTCTCGGCTGTACCGGTCTTACCTCCGACAGCATACCCCTCTACCGCCGCACTCGCACCGGTTCCTTCCTCAACGACTCCCAGCATATAATCCTTAATGATATCACTGGTCTCTTTTGAAATAGTTTTCTTAACCAGCACCGGATCTTTATTCTCTGTAACATTTCCATTTTCATCCCGAATCTGCTTCACAACATGTGGCTCATAATAATTGCCTCCATTGAGCAGCGAACAGAAGGATGCTGCCATCTGAGTCATTGTAACATTAAAATTCTGGCCAAATGCATTTGTCGCCAGACTGGCCGGATCCATGTTCGCCGGTGTATACAGCAGTCCGCTCGTTTCTCCCTCTCCCGGAAGATCGATTCCTGTATATTCTCCGAATCCAAACAATCTTTGATACCTGCAGAATTCTTCTGTTCCGATGCTTGCACCGATCTGCATCAGTGCAACGTTGCACGAATTCTCCAAAGCCTGTTTCAACGTCTCCGGACCGTGTCCTGATCTGTTACTACAATGAATGTCATGATCTCCCACATGCAGCACGCCGCCGCAGACATAATTCTCATTTCCTGTAAGATCTCCAAGTTCAAGACCTGCCGATATGGTAAATGGTTTGAATGTCGATCCCGGTTCGTAGGTATTGCTGACACAATAATTATTCCAAAGATCATTCAGTATATTCAGCTTTTCTTTATCCGTCATCTTTTTCAGCTGTGCTTTTGTATAATACTTTGTCAGGTCTCTTGGATTATTCAGATCATAATTTGGATACGACGCTTCTGCAAGAATCTCTCCATTCTGAGGATTCATCACGATCACTCCGGTATTCTTACTTCCTTCTCCCTCTGTCTCTTCGTCTTTGTGTTCTTCGTTAAATGCAAGTATATGCTGTTCTACGATACTCTGTACCTGAAGATCAATTGTTGACACAACAGTGCTTCCATTATCCGGTTCCTTCACCGTTCTTTCATAGCCTGAACTTTCATCCAGATATCCATACTCCCTGCCATCTGTTCCGTTCAGAATGGAATTGTATGATGCCTCTATTCCGTTACTTCCTACATTTCCATTCGTTGTAAATCCAATCACATCACTTGCCAGTGTTTTATACGGATATTGCCTTGTATAATCTTCCTCCAGCCATACACCCTGCACATTCGGATTATGCTTCGTATCTGCTGTAATCTTCTCAAATTCCTGCGCCTTCGCATAGCTGACTCCTTTTTTCAGGACAATATACCTGCTGTTCGGATTCTTCTTCACCTGAGTGCGGATTGCTTTCTTCTTCAAACCAAAGCACTCTGCTAAAGCTTTTACTGTCGGATTCATATACTTTTTATTACTTGTTATCACTTTGGCATCGACTACAACATTATATACTCTCTCACTTGTCGCAAGTTTCGTACCGTTACGATCTACGATATCTCCGCGTTTAAATGGAATCGTACGATTATTATACTGTTGTTGATCCAGCACAACTTTTGTATATTTTTCTCCTTTCGAAGCATTAATATAAGTAATCCACCCTATCAAGAAAACAAAAGCTAGTATGATTACTCCAAAGAGCATTACTAGCTTTTTCTGCATAAGGCCTGAAATTTTTTTCTTAAAGAAATTTTTCTTCTTTCTTGCCATATTTCCACCTATTTCTTATTCTTGTCTGACTGAGCAAGTACACCATTTTCCGGAATATTTTCATACTGTTTTACATAGTCTGAAGCAGGATTATCATATTCCACAATCTGATCAGCCGTAGCATATGTCATACCCAGTTGATTGATCGCTCTTTCCCGGATCTCGTCAAGATTGACAGAATCCACTACTGCGTTGTATTTTGTCGTATTTTCCTCTTTCAGATCCGCCAGTTCTTCCTGTAATGCAGTAACGTGCTTGGATCTTTGAGTCAGCTCCGATTGTAAGCGTACATAATTAACGCACAATAACAGCACAAGGGTTGCTGCAACTGCGAGAAAAATCACATAAGCTGCATTCATATGCAGTGCACGGTTTCTGTTCTTCTGCACCTGTCTGCTTACTTTCTTTTTTGGTTTTGCAGACGATTTTCTTCTTCGCGGTTCATATTCCGGCTTGGTAACTATATTACCATACATATAAGCCTGTCTGTTTCCAGACTGCATGGAACGATATCCACCGGACTGGCGTCTATCGCTTGCATAAGATCTTCTTGCTGCCATCTACGCCACTCCTTTCTGTCTGATCACATATCATTCTAGATTAAGAGCGCTCAAATATTCTGAGTTTCGCACTTTTAGAACGACTGTTATACTCTAATTCTTCTTCACTTGGAAGAATCGGCTTTCTGGTAACAACACGCCCTTTAGAAACATTGCCACATACACACACAGGAAAATCCGGAGGGCAGGTGCATGGATTCTCATTTTTCTTAAATGCACTCTTTACAATCCGGTCTTCCAGCGAATGGAATGTAATAATACACAATCTTCCACCCGGGTTTAGTATTTCAATCATGTCATCCAGAGAATTTTTCAATACTTCTAATTCTCTGTTCAGTTCAATCCGAATTGCCTGAAATGTTCTCTTTGCAGGATGTCCGGATTTTTTCTGATATTTCATTGGTATTGAGGCTCTGATGATCTCTGTCAGCTGCCCCGTTGTTTCAATCGGACTTTTCCCGCGTGCCGCCACGATATGTTTTGCAATATTTTTTGCAAACTTATCCTCCCCGTAGTCTCTGATCACGCGGTACAAATCCATCTCTGAGTAGTCATTGACGATGTCTCTGGCAGTCATCTTCTGACGTCTGTCCATTCTCATATCCAGAGGTGCATCTTCGCGATAGGAAAATCCCCGATCTGCCGTATCTAACTGATAAGAAGATACGCCCAGATCAAGTACGATTCCATCGACCTTGTCAATTCCCTGTTCTTGAAGCTTCGACTTCATATCACAATAATTGCTTCGGATTATTGTGACCTTCTCCCCGAAGTCTTTTAATCGGATGCCTGCTGCCTCGATTGCTGCTTCATCCTGGTCTATTCCTATAATACTCCCTTTTTCACCGAGACGCCTGCATACTTCGTATGCATGTCCGCCTCCACCAAGCGTTCCGTCTACATAGATACCATCCGGCTTGATGTTTAATCCTTCAATTGTCTCATTCAGTAATACTGACTTGTGTTCGAATCCCATATCTTCTCCCTCTAGATACTGAATCCGTTTTCTTCCATATCAGATGCAATATCTTCAATGTTAAGTTCCACTTCAGCATTCTTTTCATCCCATCTTGCCTTATCCCAGATCTCGGCACGCTTCCCCATACCGATGAATACAACTTCTTTATCCAGATGTGCAAATGTACGCAGTACAGAAGGGATTAGAGTTCTGCCTTGCTTATCAAGGTCGCCGTCCGCTGCGCTTCCCTGAAAGAAATATGCAAACGCACGTGCTTTTTTGTCAGTGGTGGTTGGCAATGCATTAAGTTTTTCTTCAAAAGTGTTCCATTCAGCTTCCGGATATACGTACAGACAATTCTCCATTCCTTTTGTAATGACGAAATGCTCCCCTAAATCGTCACGAAACTTGGCCGGAATGATCAGCCGCCCTTTGGCATCAATATTATGACTGTACTCTCCTTTCAGCATAGAATTCTCCTTTTCCCAGTGATATCTTCTGAAATTCTTCCGGTAAAATCAGTTATTCTTCCTGTCCTTTCCGGCTTCATCCATTTTCCTACCACTTTGTTCCACTTTTCACCACTTTCTACCACTTGAACCCATTGTAAACTACTTTTTTACTGTTTTCAAGCCTTTTAGGGAAATTAAGAGAATTTTAAGGCAAAAAAATAGTGAACAGGATTCTTCCTGTTCACTCGCATTTTTTTCTTCTCTATTCGGCTGATGTTCCGTTATCCGACAAAGACTGACTGAGACTTGCTATTGCAGAATAATCAACCGTTACTTCCTGCTTCGGCTGTTTTGACTCATATACATTATATATAGAAAAACCTGCCATTCCTATCAGTGCTGCTGCAACGATACATGCCACACCTCTGCGCAAATAGCTCTGTATCTTTTCTTTTTTCATCTGCTTCTTCCGGTTTTTCTTTGCTTCTTTATATTTATCTACTTTTGCCTGACTCATAGTTCTTTTGCTCCTTTTTTTCCGATGTATTCATTCTACCACACTCCATCGGATTATACAACTACAATCACGCCTCCGTCAGCTGCATACATACTACTGATCCCAGCAGTATCTACAATAATAATATCTTTGAATTTTGCTTTTTCAAGAAGCATATTTTTCACTGCCTCTGCACGTTCTCTGCAATTGCAATGGGAGATTGCAAGTATCTTCTCTTCCGGGTTTTTAAGATCAGCCACTATTTCTTCCACCATTCTGACCAGCCCTTTTTTCATTCCCCTTGTATTTGCAAGCTGTTGAATATTTCCATCCGGAGTAGACCCCATCACTGGCTTAATATTTAATGCTGTTGCGACCACAGCTTTTAACCCTTTCAGTCTTCCGTTCTTTTTCAATATATCCAATGTTTCCAGCAAGAAATAGGTATGCTGCTCTTCAATATACGCTTCTACCGTATCAATTACATCCTTAAAGCTGAGTCCTTTTTTCTCGCATTCGGCAATCTTCAGCCCGATCAGCGTCTCTCCTACCGATGCTGATCTGGAATTAAATACGTAGATATCCTTCTCTCCGTATTCTTCTTCGTATAAATTCTTTCCAAGTACTGCACTATTATAAGAACCGCTGAGTTCTGCCGACAGCGTTACTGCATATATGTGCTCTGCCTCACAGTGATATTCTTCCATATAACGTTCCGGAGACGGACATGATGACTTCGGGCATTCATCGGATTCTCTGATCCTCTTCAAAAAATCTGCCTGATCAAATGTTTCATCATCTATGATATGATGTCCATCAACATCGATCTGTAACGAAGCTGTCTCGAAAGTCCCCGATTTCTTCATTTCTTCTGTCAATTCACCACAACTATCTATGATAATCTTGTAACTCATATATTTCCTCCCAATGCGATTCATTATTACTTTATATTATTGATATCAAAACTCTTTCCGAGTTATCTGTTCTTATTAGAAGTAGTTTTAAATACTACATTATTTATCATAGCATATTTAAAAAAGAAATGAAAGCTTTTTATTCAGCAATTTTAATCTTCGAAGAGACTCCCAATGCCAGTCCCATTTCCGCCATTAAGAATAACACCGAAGTACCGCCATAACTGATAAAAGGAAGTGTAATTCCTGTTGTCGGAATACAATTGATCACAACCATAACATTCAATATTACCTGCAATGCAATATGTGCAAATATTCCGCTCACCACTAATGAACCATAAAGATCCGGTGCATTCTGCGCAATAAATAATAATCTGTACAGAAGCATTCCGAACAGGATCAGAACCATGATTGCACCAAATACTCCAAGCTCCTCACAGATAATAGAAAGAATCATATCATTCTGAACTTCTGGAATGATCATTTTCTGAGCACTGTTACCAAGACCTTTTCCAAAAAATCCTCCTGATCCAATTGCGTACAATGCCTGCATGATCTGGTAGCCGCCTTCTGATGCATATTTCTCCGGATTCAGCCATACCAGAATACGTCTCAGACGGAAGTTCCCGCTGGTCTCCATTGCCATACCAAGAACCCTCGCACCGACAATTCCTATTAAAATAATTCCTACGGCAATTATGATAAATATTCTTGTCTTTGGATGTACCACAAAAATCATAATACATGTAATTCCCATAACAATAATTGCCGTACTTAAATTTTCTGTAATAATAAAGACTACTGCTGCTGAAAAAGCTCCCCATGCCAGCACTTTAGCAATTCCTTCCAGCGTCTTTATCTCTCTTCCCATCGTACAGATCAATGCCGGAATAAACAATATGATCGCAATCTTGGCAATCTCTGCCGGTTGCAGCTGCTGTCCGAACGGAAGCTTAATCCATCTTTTTGCTCCATTTACTTCTTTTCCTAATGGTGTCTTTACAAGGAACATCATAAAAATAGAAACAAAATAGAAGAACTTTGATCTTTCAAAATACCAATGATAATCAATTCTACTTACGATCCACATCACGATCAAACCCACAATGCAGAACAGGACTTGTCTTTTAAAGTAAAACAGGCTGTCTCCGTTTTGTTTCATCATTGCGCTGTAAGAACTCGTGCTATATAGCATGACCAGTCCAAAACAGACCAGACAGATCAATATTGCCAGCAGACTGTAATCGAAGTATGCAATGCTGTGTTCTTTCCTTTTTATTCTGGTATTCGTGCTTCTTTTTTTATTTTCTTTTACCATATCCTACTCTCCAATCGTATCTATTATACTCAGATACGTTCTTAAAAACAACTGTCTGATTCACAACTTTCTTTAATTTTCATATACTATTATTGCATAATCTTATCGAAAGGAGTACTTTAAATGCCAAATTATCGTTATAATACGCCAGATTATATGCGTCAAAACCATTCTAACGGATGTCATGTCGGTGGAAGCAACAGAACAATGCCGCCTTCTGTATCACCGTCCACACCGTCCCATCCGTGCTGTAATATTTACGATCACGACAAATTAAACGGCCTTTCTATCGCAATGGCCTATGTTCCATGGCAGGAGTGGCGTTCTCTCTATGAAGTTGAAAAAGGATTCCGGTGCGGAACTATTTTTGCCGAACTGAATCTTCCATTTTGCTGGAAAGGTGGTAGTTCTCGATGAATGAAAACAGACCTTGTAAAAAAGAGCTTCTGGAATGGATCAATATCGTAAGTTTTGCTGTTGATGATGTGAAATTATTTCTCGACACACATCCAAATTGTCCTGAAGCCCTGGAATTCTTTGATGAATTCAAAAAGCAGCGTGTGCAGGCCTTAAAGGAATATGCAAAATATTATGGACCTCTTACACTGGATACGGCAAATACACCTATGGATTGTTGGAAATGGATCAATGAACCGTGGCCATGGCAGGAAGGAGGATGTTAATTTATGTGGAATTATGAAAAACGGTTACAATACCCTGTTAAAATTACTCAGACAAATCCCAAGATTGCTCAGATTATCTTATCACAGTTCGGTGGACCGGATGGGGAATTAGGAGCTTCTTTGAGATATTTTTCTCAGAGATATACCATGCCTTATAATGAAGTAATTGGCACACTAACAGACATTGCTACCGAAGAATTTGCCCATATGGAAATCATCTGCGCCATTGTACACCAGCTCACACGTAATCTGACTCCGGAACAGCTTGAAAAATCTGGTTTCGATAAATATTATGTTGACCATACACTTGCTCTTTGGCCACAGGCTGCCAGTGGAACTCCTTGGAGTGCTACAACTTTCCAGTCTAAAGGTGACCCTATCACAGATCTTCATGAAGATATGGCTGCCGAACAAAAAGCCCGTACTACCTATGATAATATTTTGCGTCTTATCAAAGATCCTGAAGTCTGTGATCCGATCCGATTCCTTCGCGAACGTGAAATTGTTCATTATCAACGTTTTGGAGAGAGTCTCAGAATTGTCCAGGATAAATTAGATAGTAAAAACTTCTACGCATTTAATCCTGAATTTGATCGTAAATCTTGTTGTAATTAAATATAAAGATTCTCTCACTGTTATTTTTTCCGCAAAAAAAGCAACCAACATATGTTGATTGCTTTTTCCCTTTTATATACCTTCAAAACTGCATACAAGAAATATTTTCCTTCATCCTACCTATCACCTTGCTTGGTCATGCCCTCGACCGATTAGTATCAGTCAGCTCCATACATTACTGTACTTC
>CAKRCY010000017.1:0-37984 GCA_934309195.1 uncultured Dorea sp. | reverse complement strand
AAAGAAAATGGGAATCGGGATCTACGGACCGTCTCTTGATAAAAAAGGAAACTGTATCGCAGGCTGCGAATTGTTGAAATATATTTCAGAAGCACTGCATCTTCATATCTTTGATACCAGAGAGTGGAAGGTAGAAGAATAAAAAAAGACGATACTGCAGAACTCCCTTAGCATGTGGTTTTGCAGTGTCGCTTTTCTTTTATCCGCTTATTTTTCAGAGGATGGAAGACAATTTCCATTTTTAACAATTACTTTCAACACATCATTCAGAAATATAATAATACTTACAAAGTACAGATGCCTGTCATTACACCGCATGTATGTCGGCACACCTATTGCTCAAACATGGCAAAATCCGGAATGAATCCAAAAGCATTGCAATATTTGATGGGCCACGCAGAGATCAGCGTAACGCTGAATACATATACGCATGTAAATCTTGAGGATGCCAGAGCAGAAATCGCCAGACTTCGGATTGTGTAATTACGATTTTTAATTGAAAACAGCAAGGTGTAAAATCTAAAAACATACACCTTATTTTACACCTTTTGCGGACGATATTATGCAAAAATAAACCAGGTTATGCCAAAAAGCAAAAATATACAAAGGCTAACAAAGCCCGAAATACCAAGAAAAACTAAGAAATGCGAGGTTATGCAACAATGATAAAAGTGTTATTCATCTGCCACGGCAACATCTGTCGCTCCACCATGGCAGAATATGTAATGAAAGATTTAGTAAAAAAAGCGAATCTGGAGTCATCTTTCTACATCGACTCTGCCGGAACCAGTAACGAAGAAGATGGCAATCCGGTACACTATGGGACACAGAACAAATTAAGAGAAGAAGGAATCCCGTGTGGGAATCACAGAGCACGTCAGATGACGCGAAAAGATTATGAAGAGTTCGATTACCTGATTGGCATGGAACAGTGGAACATTCGCAACATCAACCGCATCATCCGGAAAGATCCGGAGCATAAAGTACATCTGTTACTGGAATATGCAGGAGATGCAAGAGATATTGCAGATCCGTGGTACACGGGGAATTTTGATGTGACTTATGAAGATGTGAAAGAAGGCTGCGAGGCATTCTTGCAATATCTGATTGAGAATGAACCATTATATTAGAAACAATAGGAATAAACAATAAAAAGGAATCATCTTATGTATTCAGATAATTTTGCATACATTTGATGATTCCTTTACATTTTTTCGAAAATAATTTCATAGAATTTAATGTAATATAAACTCCGGGTACAATTTTACATAGATTTAACATAGATTTGATATAGGCTGCATACACCTTCGTTACAATAAGCCTGTAACGTCGAGGGAACATCATGTGCTCGAAAGAAGCTGCTGGCGGCAGGTTCTATAGAAGACGAATGAAGGAGAATGGAAAAATATTATGAATGAAAAATTGCAGATAATATTCGGGCTTTTAGGAGGTTTGGCAGTCTTTATTTATGGAATGAATATGATGAGTGAGTGTCTGCAGAAAGCGGCAGGAGAAAAGATGAAAAGCATCCTGGCACTTCTGACTAAGAACCCGGTACTTGGGGTTATCGCAGGAGCACTTACCACAGCGGTATTACAGAGTAGTAGTGCGACAACCGTTATGGCAATCGGATTTGTCAGTGCGGGACTTATGAGTCTGCCGCAGGCAATCTCAATTATCTTTGGTGCAAATATCGGTACGACAATGACGGCGCAGATTATTGCATTTAAGATCAGCGATTACATTTATATCATTATTTTTATTGGATTTATCATTTCGTTTATCGCGAAATCTGAAAAAGTGAAAAGTATCGGTCAGACAATTTTTGCATTTGGTCTGTTATTCCTTGGAATCGAGACCATGGGAGATGTTATGAAACCGCTGGCATCCAGCCCGGTGTTCACGGATCTGATCGAAAGAGTAGCACATATTCCGGTACTTGGCGTATTTGTCGGAACGCTTATGACACTAGTGGTACAGAGTAGTAGTGCAACGATCGCAGTATTGCAGAACTTTGCATCACAGCCGGGACCTGACGGCGTGACAAGTATGCTTGGACTTGCAGGAGCAATCCCGATCCTGCTTGGAGATAATATCGGTACTACAATTACAGCACTTCTGGCAAGTATCGGTCAGACAAAAGATGCGAAACGTACCGCAGTTGCACACTGTATTTTCAACATTTCCGGATGTCTGTTATTTATCTGGTTTGTGAAACCATTTGCAGTACTGATCCAGCACATTTCTCCGAAAGGACCAGAGATTGAAGTGATCTCAAGACAGATTGCAAATGCACATACATTATTCAACATTACAATGACACTTATCTGGGTCTGTCTGATCAATGTGATGGTAAAGATTGTTATGACGTTGATTCCGGATGGAAAAGCAGTCGATATGAATCCTGCAAAACCTGTATTTCTGGATGACAAGATCATCAGTCAGCCGGCTGCAGCACTTCAGCTGGTTGCAAAGGAAATCCTTCGTGTGAGTGAAATGGTGAAAGTGGTTGTGGCAGATACGATCACAATCGTCAAAACAGAAGACCTGAATGAACTGGAACCATTGCAGGAAAAAGGAGTGCAGATCAAGAAACTGACGGATCAGATCACAGAATATCTGGCATCCCTGTTCTCTGCCGGAACCATGACCGAGCAGCAGGCAGCACAGACGGCGAGTCTTATGTATATATTAAGTGATGTGGAACGTATGGGAACGCTGAGCGTAGAAGTCGCAAAATGTGTACGGGAAAAGGTAGACAATCGGTACAAATATACGCCGGAAGCGATGGATGAACTGCAGAAGAGTCTGAAGACACTGGAGAAGATGTTCAGTGATTCACTTAAGGCATTACAGGGAGATGAGTCAGTGCAGATCGAGAAGTTGATCAAACGGAAAGATAAGATCATGGATCTGGATCTGAAGATGAGAAAAGCACATGTACAGCGTGTCAATAAAGGAAAATGTAAAGCAAGCCTGACAGCACCATTTACAAATATCCTGCATCTGATCGACCGTATGGGAAACAGTTGTGTCAACCTTGCGGATGTTGCGTCAAATGAAATCAGTCTGAATTATTTTATGGTAAATTAAGAATATGAGAGAAAGAAAAGCCTTTGCGGATATAAAAATGATATCTGCAAGGGTTTTTTTAGTCTAAAGACATAAAAAATAAAATTTGAGAAATACTATAAAAGAAAGAAAAACTATAAAAAGATAGCAGACTATCTAAAAAAGGAGGAAGTATCATGGACACATCAACATATGAGATTCTGAAAGAGTGTAATTCGGGCTGCAGGATGGCAGTGAACAGCATCGAGCAGCTGGCAGTATATCTGAAAAACCAGGAATTGCAGGAGTTATTCTCTAAATATAAAGAAGATTATGAAAAGATGGAGAGAGAATCGATAAGATTATCAGAAGGAAAGCTTCAGGAAGAAAAGTTTTCAGAAAAGGCAGCAGAGACATTTGCATGGATCAGTGCCGAAGTAAAGATGATGTTCAATGACGACACTTCGAAAATAGCAGAAATGATGATTGATGGTGCCAATATGGGAATAAAATCCATTACAGAGAAATTAAATCGTTATTCGGAGGCAGAAAAAGAAAGCATTTCACTGGCAAAAAAATTTGAAAAGACGTGTGAAAAACTGATTCAGGATATGAAAAAATATTTGTAGAAAGACAAAAACCCCTTTACAATTTATGTGATTTTGGATACATTATTGTTATAAGAATATGACTTAAAGGGGAAATTATGAAAGATATATCAGAAAAAAGATTAAGCGATTATATGGCGGAACAGATTGCAGATGAGATATTATCTGGAAGAATTCCCGGGGGAAGCCAGTTAAAACAGGAAGAACTGGCAGAAGTATTTGAAGCTTCGAGAATTCCAATCAGGGAAGCATTTCAGATTCTGGAGAATCAGGGTCTGATCATCCGTCTTGCAACCAGAAGAATTACCGTAACAGAACTGGATGAAGAACAGATCTGTTTGATCTACAGCATGATTTCAGAGATGACGAAGAAGGCGTTAAACAGCCTGAAACACAGTAAAAAGACAGAAGAGCTGGAAGCGCAGCTTTCGACACCGGGATTGCTGGGAGAAGTACATCCTGCGGAGGCAATGTGTGAGCTGGTGGAAAATGAGTACATCAAAAGACTGTTAAGAAATGCATGCGACAGTTATATCCGTTTTGCATTATCGACAGGACGCTATGCAGAAGAAATCAAGGCAGAAAAGGATAAGATGACAGAATTTTTGAAAAGCAAGGAACTGAAAAAAGTAGAAAAGTCGTTGGATGCATATTTTAAATTGCTTGCAAAAGCAGTGAATGAAGAGAGAGGGATGAATGAATGAACGGATTAAAACCGATTAAGATGCCGTCTGCGAAAGAAAAAGTTGCAGCAGAACTCAGAAAAGCGATTTTGTCCAGACAGATGGAAGAAGGAGAAGTCCTTTCACTGGACAGCGTAGCTGCCCAGCTGAATGTATCGGCCATGCCGGTAAGGGAAGCATTTCAGATATTAGCGAGAGACGGGCTGATCCAGCTTCGTAAAAATAAAGGGGCCGTAGTACTGGGAATTACAGAAACGTACATAAAAGAACACTACCAGCTGCGCGCAATCTTAGAAAGCTCTGCAGCAGCTTTGGCGGCAGAGCCGGACGTGGACATATCCGAGATTGAATCTGTGTATGAAGAAGCAGAGGAAGCCCTTGCGGAAGGCAATTTAAGACAATACACAGATCTGAACCGTGCGTTTCACAGCGAGATCTGGACAGCAGCCGGAAATCAGAAGATGAAAAATATGATCTCTGAATTATGGAACGGACTGTCCATGGGAAGCATGGTCTCCGAAGAAGATTATGCGAAAGTATCGATCAAAGAACATGGAAATATATTAAAAGCAATTCAGAAACGCGATAAAGAAGCAGCTCAGAAAACCATGTATGATCATATTATGCGCAGCCGGGATGATATGCTGACATATTATAAATAAAATTTCAATTGCGTAACCGTAGTGGCCTCCACCGGGTTACACTTTTCGGGCATTTCATTTATTAACATCCGCAGCCAGTCACGACTTGAAGGAAACAATAGATAAGGATTATTGTGAATGTGGAATGCCATTAGAAACAGTTAGAGAGTCAGAAGCACCGTTAAAGGAACGAAGCGAACGTGTTTGAGGCGAACGCCGAGTTTGAGCGTAGTTCCTTTGCTTTTAGGTGTTTCTGACTCTCTTAGTGTTTCTTATGGTATGGAACCTGAACAAGAAGCCTTATCTATTGTTTCCTTCAAGGACTGAGAGGCCGCTTCCCAGTTAATAAATTAAATTCCAAATTCTGGAATAAAATCCCATCCTCCTACATAAGAATACTATGAGGGTAAAGAAAAACAGCCACATTCAAATGAAACAGAAATGGAGGAGCGTTATGGGACATACTATCAGCCGGAAGAGCATAAAGAAAATCATTACCATACTGACGGCTGCGATCCTGGTACTGCTGCCCGTGGGAGGGAGTATCAGGGAGGTGCATGCCGAGGGAGAAGAGTCGTCGGATTCGGGCATGTCTCTGGAGCATGAAAAGACGGTGACAGAGAATGCAGATGGAACCTACGATCTGAAATTGACAGTAAAAGGAAAAGTAAACAGCGAGTCTTCGAAAGCGCCGCTGGATGTCATCTATGTCTTGGACAGATCCGGAAGTATGGCTTATCCGATGGATCGTGACAGTCAGAATAGCTGGGAAAATAACGGGGAAAGAAGGAATGCGGCAAGTCAGGCAATCGACAGCATGACGAATACACTGGCGGCTAATGAGAATCTGGATGTCAGATTTGCGCTTGTGACGTTTAGTGGAAATAAGAGTGACTATCGGCCTGGTGGATATAGGGATGAGGCATGGAATGATGCAGAGATTGCTGTAAACTGGACGAATCAGGCATCTGCGATCATGAATCGGACTTCTCCGAAATCGGACGGCGGAACCAATTATCAGGCCGGGATCAGAAGTGCGGAAGGATTGCTGAATGGGAAAAGACAGAATGCCAAGACAGCAGTGATCTTCGTATCGGATGGAGATCCAACCTTCCGATATGGATCAGACGGTTATACAGAAGGCAATGGAAGCAGCGACGAAGATGGAAAGAGTCTGAAGGCAGGAAAAGATGCAGTCGCTGATATGCAGACCGATTATTTTTTCACGGTCGGTGTAGGACCGTCAGGGAATTACAAAAAACTTACCGACCTTGCCAATTCAGCAGTCAAAGCCGGAAAACATGCATCTTATGCCGGAACAACGCTGGCGAATCTGAACAAGGCATTCGATGACATTCAGAAACAGATCACAGAACTGGCATGTACAAATGTCACGATTTCCGATCCGCTGAGTGAGAATGTTGAGATGGTGAAGGGAGCAGATGGAAATGTCCTTGCGCCACAGGTGCAGATCTTTGACGCATCCGGAAACTCGGTTAATGCAGCAGGTCTTGGAATCACGGCTTCTTACGATACTGTATCAAAGTCCGTAAAACTGCAATTCCCGGCAGACTATAAACTGCAGGAAGGTTATACCTATGAGGTCATTGCCAAGATCCAGCCAACAGAAACAGCATATGAAAAATACAGAACATCAGGCTATACAGATCAGGCAGATGCAGGAACCGGAACCTATGCAGGAGACACCGGATTCTATTCGAACCAAAATGAACATGCAGTACTGACGTACAAATATGGAGAACAGAACTATACAGAATATTACAAGAAACCAGTCATAAAAGTGCATCCGGGCAATTTAAAGATTTCGAAAGCCATTACAGGATTGGAAGATAACCCGGAAGCATTGCAGAAGGTATTAAAGAATCTCTCCTTTACCTGTGCGCTGACGAAACCAGACGGAAAAACGGAGACAAAAGAACTGAAACTGAATGCAGACGGACTGGTATGGAATGCAGAAAATAACGCATACGAATATACATTTACCAATCTGACACCGGGAACAACGTATAAAGTAAATGAAAATGATGCCATACTGGATGGATATGATCTGACGGTATCACCGGATACAACAGAAATATCCGGGCAGATTGCAAGAAGTACAACCTCGGAAGCAAAATTTGTCAACCGGTATATCCGGAGTGACCGTGTACTGACGATTGCAAAGAGAGTCGGCGGCAACATGGGAGACCGTACCCATGCCTTCCAGTTCCGGGTACAGACAAAGCTGAACGGGAAATCCTATACAGGCGGGATCAGCTATGTGAAATATGATGCACAGGGCAATCCTGTCAGTGAGGAAGAATTAAAAGACGCAGTTACGGTAGAAAATGGAGTCTATACATTCCAGCTGAAGCATATGGAAAAAATCGAGATGACGATTCCGTATGGTGTAGAATATATCGTTTCCGAAGAACCGGAAGACTATGATGTGCAGATTACAAAGAAAGTTTCGGAAGAAGAGGAACAGAAGTTGGACAATGGCAAAAAAGAACTTTCGGATATTCTATCAGAAAATACAGATCTGACATTTACGAATACGAAAGAAGTACAGCCGGCAACCGGAATCCGGCAGACTTCGGCTCCGTATATGGTCATGACAGGGGCAGCATTCGGAATGCTGGCATTTTTCGGACTGGTATACGGAATCCGCAAATGGGGAGATCCGACAGGAGAATAACATCAGACAAGGAGCATATATGAAAGAAAAAAGAGAGATCATACTGTTCTTTACCCGTTTACTCATGCTGGCAGTGATGCTGGCGGTCCTGTTTGGTGTGATTTTTGGAATGACTTCTGCGAAGAATCAGGATATGTCCCCGAAAATATGTGCCGGAGATCTGCTCTTATATTACAGGCTGGAACGGAAATATTCCGACCGGGATGTTGTGGTATTTCAAAAAGAGGGGACATTGTATACAGGACGTGTTGTGGCGAGAGAGAAAGATAAGGTAGAGATTACAGATAAAAATGAACTGAAGATTAACGGAAGTATTGTGAATGAGTCGGATATTTTTTATAAGACACCGGCCTATGTGGATGGCATATCCTACCCGGTGAAAGTAAAGAAAGACCAGTATTTCATTCTGTGTGATTTCCGTGAAGGTGCAAAAGACAGCAGATACTTTGGTGCGGTCAATGCAAAGGATATAAAGGGAAGAGTAATTACCGTCCTTCGCAGATCGAACCTGTAAAATCAGTAACATGATTGCAGAACATGGAAAAAGAAAGGAAAAGAAATGATGGAAAAGAGAATGTTAAAAAAAGTATCCACTGTTACGGCTGCCGGAATGATGATGACAGCAATGCTCGGAATGCAGGTGTCAGCGGCAGAAAGTTCAAGTACCGAAGCTACAGTTAAGAAAAATCCGATGATCACAAAACAGATTACGAAGGAAAGTAATATATATGCACCGAAGACTACATTTAAATTTACCGTTGCTCCAGGAACGGCAGTGCCGGCAAGTGAGAATCAGAAGGCAATATATGCAGGACCGGCAAATGGGGTAACTTTGGATAAGGATGTCATTGCATCGGTACCGGCGGACAGCGATATTGGAAATGAGAAAATTACAGTAGGAACGACAAAGCTTAATGTTAATGAATCTGTATTCACCAAAGGAGAGGATGCAAAACCCGGAATCTTCCGCTATGTAGTAAGTGAGGTTGCAACGGACAAGGACGGAAATGCGTATGAAGGTGTTGCTTATACCACAGAACAGAAGTATTTTGATGTGTATGTAACATCCGATGATGAAGGAAATCTGGAAGTCAGCTCTTATCTGTTTGTAGATAAGACTGATTCGAAGTCAAAGGGTGAGGGAGTTTTCACGAATGATTACAGCAGTCGTCACGATACGTTGAAAGATCTGACCGTAAAGAAAGAGGTTACCGGTAATCAGGGAAATCGCAATAAAGACTTTAAATTTACTATAAAAGTAGACGGAGCAGCAGGAGAGCAGTATTATGTAACATTTTCAGATGGAAAAGCTCCGACTACACTGGTGTCGGGAGAGGCTAAGACAATTACATTGAAAGATAATGAGACAGCAAAGATCTTTGGATTGTCAGAGACAGATGAATATACGGTAACAGAGGCCAGTTATGCAGATGATGGCTATACAACAACCATTGATAATGAAGAGAAATTGACAGCAACCGGAACAATTAAAAAAGATACAGAAGCAGGAACAACCGCAAAGAATGGCGACAAGAACATTACCGTTGTAAATGATAAAACAACAAACTCTCCAACCGGAATCTTCCTTCATATTGCTCCATATATCGCACTGATCGGTGCAGCAATTGCATCCAGCCTTCTGTTCTTCAGAAGAAAACGTGTAAAAGATATGGATATTGACTAATCGGTTGGGCGAAAAAAGCAGATAGAAGATATAAGAAAGCATTAGAGAGGAAGTGGCGAAATGAAAAAGGCAGCGATGGCAGCAAGAGTAGGTAATCGGATACTCAGTATCATGGCAGGAATCCTGATCCTTCTGATGCTTTCTTATGGAGGGTATTCGTTATGGGATACTTATAAGATCTATGCCAATTCATTTGCGGATGAAGAACTGTTGAAGTTTCGGCCGACAGATGATGGAGAGGATAATCCGACGCTGAAAGATCTGAAAAAATTGAATCCGGATGTGAAAGCCTGGATTCAGGTGCCGAAGACCAACATCGATTATCCGGTGGTGCAGGGGCAGGATGATATGGAATATATTAATAAGAATGTATATGGGGAATTCGAACTGTCGGGAGCAATCTTTCTGTCATGCCTGAACAAGGATGATTTCTCCGATCCATATAATCTGGTCTATGGACACAACATGAAAAATGGTGGGATGTTTGCAGATGTGGTGGATTTTACCAATAAGAAATATTTTGATGAGCATAAAAAAGGAAAGCTTTATCTGACGGATGCAACAAGGAAAATCCGGTTCTTTGCGTGTATGAAAGTAACTGCAGCGGATGCAAAGATCTATCATCCGGACGGTTACCGCAGGGAGAATCTGAAGGATCTGCTTGATTATATTCAGGCAAATGCAATCCAGTATCGTGATGTGAAGATGTCGGATGAGGATTCATTGATTGCGTTATCGACGTGTTCAGAGGCAGAGACGAATGGGCGTGTGGTTTTGTTCGGAAAATTAGAGAGGAGGTGGCAGAAAAACAGTGAAGATTCTAAGACATAGAAGTGTGAAGAAAATAGCAGCAGCGGCCGTAATGGTATTTACGTGGATAGGCAGTACAATGGCAGTTCCTGTGTATGCCGGAACGCAAAATGTGGAGATCCAGATTCCGGTAAGCGTACATGGTGCGGCAGGACGAATCGTGTTGGAGCCGGAGAAAGCAGGCATACCAGTGCCGGACCAGACAGACCTTCGGATCGGAAAAGACGAGACGCAAAGCTTTGGACCGATCCGCTATGAAGAGCCGGAAGATTATCATTATAAGGTTTATCAGAAGTCCGGTAATGTGGAAGCTGTTACCTGTGATACGGCAGTGTATGATGTGACGGTACGGGTAACCGGTACAGAGGCAGGTGGACTGGAGGCTGTGGTCTGGTGTGAAAAAGAAGGAACGGAAGGAAAATCGAATGAGATCATATTTACGAATTTGCTAAAAGAACAGGCACCGGGGATAGCTTCGGCGGGGACAACGACCATTTACCGGAACTATCCGGTCAAGACAGGAGATGTAGCACCGATTGCAGTTTTTGCAGCAATGTCCGGTATATCGGCCGGAGTGCTGACTGCGGTGGAGAGATGGAAGCGAAAAAAAGAAGATTAGAGAGTCAGGAAGAACAGGTCAGGCAGGAGTGCGGGACCTGTTCTTTTTCGACTGTGATTACAGCCGTTAGAAACAGAAAAACATGCATAAAGTATACAATGAGCGCAGCTTTTTGTGATTTTACACAAAACGGAAACTCCGGATTTATTACATATGCCAAAACGCCAAAAAATCTATTGACATTTTTCTCGTTAAGGAGTATTTTATAATCAAGATTTGGATACAAAATCACATATCATACATCACATATCAGAATAGATGAGGAAATGAGAACAAATATCCGAGAAAATCGAATGAAATAATTACAAGGAGGTAATGAAGATGAGTCAGATAACAATTACATTACTGTTTCTGGCATTCGCAATCATCATGTTCATGCTTGAAAAGATTCCACTTGGGGTAACATCGATGATTGTCTGTGTAGGACTGGTAGTCACAGGAGTTTTGGACTGGCAGATTGCATTCTCGGGATTCATCGACAGCAATGTAATCTTATTTGTTGCAATGTTCATTGTCGGTGGGGCACTTTTTGAGACGGGGATGGCCAACAAGATTGGAGGAGTGGTTACACATTTCGCCAAGACAGAGAGGCAGCTTATCGTAGCGATCATGGTGATCGTCGGAGTGATGAGCGGTTTCCTTTCCAACACAGGAACAGCCGCAATCCTGATTCCGGTAGTCATCGGTATCGCCGCAAAATCAGGATATTCAAGATCAAGACTGTTAATGCCGCTGGTATTCGCAGCAGCCATGGGAGGTAACCTTTCACTGATCGGTGCACCTGGTAACATGATCGCACAGTCATCTATGGAGAAGATGGGATTGAAATTCGGATTCTTCGATTATGCGAAAGTAGGACTTCCGATTTTGATCGTAGGAATCATTTTCTTCGCACTGTTTGGATACAAATTCCTGCCGGATAAAGTGGACACAAGCGGTGAGGGAATCTTCGATGAGACAAAAGATTTCAGCAATGTTCCAAAGTGGAAACAGAACCTTTCACTGATCATCTTGTTATTAACACTTCTGGGAATGATCTTTGAAGAGCAGATTGGTATTAAGTTATGTGTCATAGGATGTGTGGGAGCGCTTGCACTGATCGTTACAGGCGTTATCAGTGAGAAAGACGCGCTTCTTTCCATCGACTTGAAGACGATCTTCTTATTCGGAGGTACGCTTTCCCTTGCGTCTGCACTGGAAGCAACCGGTGCCGGAGAACTGATCGCAGATAAAGTAATCGGAATGCTGGGAGATAACCCTTCACCATACATATTAACATTTGTAATCTTCATGCTCTGCTGTATCATGACAAACTTTATGTCAAACACAGCAACGACAGCACTGATGGCTCCGATCGGAGTATCCATCGCACAGGGCATGGGTGCAGATCCAAGTGCCGTATTGATGGCATGTGTAATCGGAGGCTCCTGTGCATTTGCAACACCAATCGGAATGCCGGCCAACACCATGGTAGTAACGGCAGGAGGATATACGTTCAAGGATTATGCGAAAGCAGGTATTCCAATGATCGTAGTAGCAACCATAGTAAGTATGATCTTGCTTCCAATCTTCTATCCATTCTTCCCATAAGCTAAGAAGGAAGTATTTGACCTCTAATCTCCATAAAAATGGAAGATGCAAGCAGACATACCTCTCATGACAGTATGTGATAAATTTTTCGCTGTATTTCATCACAATACTGTCGTGGGAATATAGATAGGAACCAATAATTTTTAATAGAATTTCAAGGAGGATATGAAAATGTCTAAAGAACAACAGGTAACACAACTTACAGATTATATGGCAAAATTTATTGCACATATCGCAAAGAAACTGCCGGATGATGTCATTGAGAAATTAACAGAGCTGCGTGAGAAAGAAGACAGCCCGCTTTCAAAGGTAATTTACGATACCATGTTCAAAAACCAGGAACTCGCTGTAAAACTGAACAGACCAAGCTGCCAGGATACAGGTGTATTACAGTTCTGGGTAAAATGCGGAACAAAATTCCCACTCATCGACGAACTGGAAGGACTTCTGAAAGACGCTGTTGTAAAAGCAACATTTGAAGCACCTCTTCGTCACAACAGTGTAGAGACATTTGACGAGTACAACACAGGAAAGAATGTAGGAAAAGGAACACCGACTGTATTCTGGGATATCGTTCCAAACTCAGACAAATGTGAGATCTATACATACATGGCAGGAGGCGGATGTACTCTTCCTGGAAAAGCTATGGTTCTGATGCCGGGTGAAGGATACGAAGGAGTTACAAAGTTCGTTATGGACGTTATGACAACATACGGATTGAATGCCTGCCCTCCGCTTCTCGTTGGCGTAGGTGTGGCAACATCTGTTGAGACGGCAGCACTTCTTTCTAAGAAAGCACTGATGCGCCCGATCGGATCACACAATGAGAACGAAAGAGCAGCCAAGATGGAGACTCTTCTCGAAGACGGAATCAATGCAATCGGCCTTGGACCACAGGGTATGGGCGGAAAATATTCTGTAATGGGCGTTAATATCGAGAACACAGCACGTCACCCATCTACAATCGGTGTAGCTGTTAACGTAGGATGCTGGAGCCACAGAAGAGGACATATTGTATTTGATAAGGACCTGAACTACACAATCACAACACATACGGGGGTAGAATTATAATGGTAGAAGTAAAGAATGGTAAAAAAATCTTAACAACACCTGTTTCAGCAGAAGATTTAAAAGACATCAAGATCGGCGATATCGTATATTTGAACGGAAGCATGACAACATGTCGTGACGTTGCACACCGCCGTCTGGTAGAAGAAGGAAGAGAACTTCCTGTAGATGTAAGAAACAATGCAATCTTCCATGCAGGACCGATTATCCGTCCACTGGAAAATGACAAATTCGAAATGGTATCTGTAGGACCGACAACAAGTATGAGAATGGAAAAATTCGAGTACGAATTCGTAAAAGAGACTGGTGTACGTGTAATCATCGGTAAAGGTGGTATGAAAGAAAATACAGAACGTGCATGTAAAGAATTCGGAGCAATCCACTGCGTATTCCCTGCAGGTAACGCTGTAGTAGCTGCTACAGAAGTAGAAGAGATCGTAAGAGCTGAGTGGAGGGACCTCGGAATGCCAGAGACACTCTGGAATTGCCGCGTAAAAGAATTCGGACCACTGATCGTATCAATCGATGCAAACGGAGACAACCTCTTCGAAGAAAGAAAGGTTGAATATAATAAGAAGAAAGATGCTGCTACAGAAGAGATCTGTAAGCATGTAAGCTTTATTAAATAAACTGAGCTAATAATAAAAATAAATCCTTGAGAACCCATTTATATACTAATGTAAGTTATGCGATTCCCCCGGGCTTTTCCTCCTAAAGTGCCCGGGGGCTTTTTATGCTTTTGCACCAGTTCAAACTAAATAGGTGTTTTAGAAAAAATTATGTGGTATAATGCTCAAAGTTGAATTGATTTTGTATAAAAACTGGAGGAAGAATCAATGTTATATACAATTCCGGATTATTATCATGAATTTTCCTGTATTGCAGGAGAATGTGAAGATACCTGCTGTGCCGGATGGCAGATCGTGGCAGACGAAGCAGCACTGAAAAAATACAAAAAAGTAACCGGATCATTCAGAAAAAGATTAAGACGGTCCATTAACTGGAAAGAAGGAACCTTTAAGCAGGACAAGAATAAGCGTTGTGCCTTTTTAAATGATGAGAATCTCTGTGATATGTATACAGCGCTCGGAGAGAAAAGCCTGTGCCGGACCTGCAAGATGTATCCGAGACACGTAGAAGAATTCGAAGATGTCCGGGAGATGACGCTGTCCGTATCCTGTCCGGAGGTGGCAAGAATTCTGCTTGGTAAAAAGGAACCGGTGCGTTTTCTGACTTATGAAAGTAACAAGGAAGAAGAATATGATGATTTTGACCCGTTTCTGTATTCAAAACTGGTAGATGCAAGAAAAGTGATGATTGATATTCTTCAGGACCGAAGTAAGAGGCTGGACCTGCGGGTTGGTCTGGTACTGGCAATTGCACATGACTTGCAGGTACGGATCAAGAGAGAAGATATCTTTTCGATAGACGGTGTATTTGAAAAATATAAGACAGAGAAGGCAGTACAGTTTGTAGAAGCAAAATTATCGGAAGATGAGGACTATGCATTTATTAAGAAAATGTTCCGGAATCAGTATCTGATGGAACGCTTACGGGATGACTGGGAACCGCATCTTCTTGAGGCAGAAAGCTTGCTTTACGGAGATGCCGTCTGTAGTGGAAGTGAAGAACACTGTACAAAGTACAAAGAACAGTATACAAAGAACAAACGAGAATTCCACATGTGGCTGAACACATATATGCCGGACTATGAGATCCAGTATGAGCAGCTCCTGGTATATTTCATCAGCACCTATTTCTGCGGTGCAGTCTATGATGGAGAGGCATATGTGAAGGTGCAGATGGCGGTTGTCAGTGTGCTTTTGATTCATGAGCTTTTGATGGCACAGTGGCTGAAGAATGAGAAGATGCTGGAAATGGAGGATGTGGTTGATACGGTGTACCGTTATTCCAGAGAGCTTGAACACTCGGATCCGAACCTGAATCTGATGGAGAAACTGATGCGGAGAGATCTTTTGTCCTGGTTTAAAAAAGATGAATAAGAAGGAATTTTTATGTTACTAAGTATTGCACTGATCCTGCTCTGCGGTATGAGTATGAGCTGGATCTGTAAAAAATTAAAACTGCCGGGACTTCTGGGAATGTTACTCACCGGTATTGTACTCGGACCGTATGTACTGGATTTGTTAGATACGAATATTCTGAACATCTCATCAGAACTCAGGAAGATGGCCCTGATCATTATCCTGATGCGGGCAGGACTGGGACTTGATGTGTCCGGACTTAAGAAGATTGGGCGTCCGGCAGTAATGATGTGTTTTGTACCGGCAAGTTTTGAATTACTTGGGATGCTGCTTCTGGCACCCCGCTTACTTGGACTTTCGCTGTTGGAAGCGGCGATCTTAGGTTCTGTTCTTGCCGCAGTTTCCCCTGCTGTTGTCGTACCGCGTATGGTGAAATTGATGGAAGAGGGATATGGAACAGAGGAAGGAATCCCGCAGCTGATTCTTGCCGGAGCATCCGTAGATGATGTATATGTGATTGTGTTATTCACGACATTTACAGGAATCATGCAGGGAAAAGGTGTATCTGTTGTAAGCTTCCTGAATATCCCGGTATCTATTATTCTGGGAATTATCGTTGGATTATTTACCGGATGGCTTCTTGCAAAATATTTTGAAAAGGTACATATCCGGGATACGGTAAAGGTACTGATCCTGCTCAGTATTTCATTTCTGCTGGTAGCAGCGGAAGATCATATGACAACGGCAATTACATTTTCTGCACTGATCGCAGTGATGTTTCTTGGCGTCAGTCTGCAGAGATACAGAGAGCCGGTGGCGAAAAGAATATCTGTAAAATGCGGGGAATTGTGGGTGGCAGCAGAGGTATTCCTGTTCGTACTGGTCGGTGCGACTGTAAATATCGGATATCTGTCCCATGTAGGAATCAAGGCAGTCATTCTGATTTTTGGAGCTTTGATCTTCCGGATGGTCGGAGTATTTGTATGCCTTCTTGGAACGGAGCTGAAAGGAAAAGAAAAGCTATTTACGATGATGGCATACACACCGAAAGCAACCGTACAGGCGGCAATCGGTGGAATCCCGCTGGCACTTGGATTTGCATGTGGAGACGTGGTTCTGACGGTAGCAGTACTTGCAATTGTACTGACTGCGCCGCTTGGAGCATTTGCGATTGATAGCAGTTACAAAAAATTCCTGGCAAAAAATAAGTGATTCCACTTCAATGTATTCTCTGTAAATGATTAAAGCAGATGGAAAAAAGATGAGAGAAAATCCAGTTGACAAATGGCAGTTCTGTGATATCATATAAAACATATAGGAAAAGAAAGAAAACCGTGACCGCATAATAAAAATAACACAGAAAATAACATGGAATAGAATAATGTGGAATAAAAATAAGACAACATAAACGGAGGACTGCCATATGACAAGAGAAGAAGCATGGGAATTATTAACCGAATATAATCAGGATGAATTTCATCTCCAGCACGCACAGACGGTGGAGAATACGATGCGTTATTTTGCAAGAGAGCTCGGGTTTGCGGATGAGGAAGATTTCTGGGGAATCGTAGGACTTTTACACGATCTGGATTTTGAAAAATATCCGGAAGAACACTGTATCAAATCGCAGGAGATCATGAAAGAACGGGGAATCGATGAGAAGATCATCCATGCAACGGCGAGTCACGGCTATGCGATCACAGTGGATATCAAACCGGAGCATGAGATGGAAAAAGTATTGTATGCGGTTGACGAGCTGACGGGCCTGATCGGAGCTGTTGTATTGATGCGTCCGTCAAAAAGTGTACAGGATCTGACATTAAAGTCTGTAAAGAAAAAATACAAGAGCAAGAACTTTGCCGCAGGATGTTCCAGAGAAGTCATCGAACGCGGAGCGGATATGCTCGGATGGACACTGGAAGATCTGATTCAGAGAACAATTGATGCTTTGAAGACATTCCAGGATTAAAAAAGGTGAAAAAGGATAACGGACGAATGGTTCGGAGGATTGGCATTTGTCAAAAAATGTGATATCATAGTAATTAAGTAGGAGATGAACCGGGAGAAGAGACCCGGATGAAAGGTGAAGTACTATGAAGATATCAACAAAGGGCAGATATGCACTGAGAATTATGATTGATCTGGCAGAGAATGCAAATGGGGAATATATTCGTCTGAAAGATATATCGGCAAGACAGGGAATTACATTAAAATATATGGAACAGATTATGCCGATGCTGACAAAGGCCGGATATGTAAGAAGTTATCGTGGTAATAACGGCGGTTATATGCTGGCGAAAGAGCCGGAAGAATATACAGCCGGAGATATTATCCGCACAACAGAAGGAAGCCTTGCACCGATTGCATGCCTGGATGACGTGCCGAACCGCTGCGAGAGACAGGATCAGTGTTCCACACTTGAGTTCTGGGAAGGACTTCAGAAAGTAATCGACCAGTATGTGGACAGCATAACACTTGCGGATCTGGTGAAAAATCATGAAGAGAAGTGTGAGAAGCTGGATCTGTAAATGTAAATGAATAAAAAACAAGAAAATGTGCAGCAGGCAAAAGTCTGCTGTATTTTTTATCTAAAACTGGCATGTACAAAAACATGAAAACTGGCTGTTTAAAAAATACCAGATGAGCGTATGATAAGACATATAGAAAATACAGATAAAACAGATAGGAAAGGTATAAGAATTATGAAAGAGAACAGATATGAATTAAATAAGCAGCTGGCACAGATGTTAAAAGGTGGAGTTATCATGGATGTAACAACTCCGGAGCAGGCAAAGATCGCAGAAGAAGCAGGTGCATGTGCAGTCATGGCACTGGAAAGAATCCCGGCAGATATCCGTGCAGCAGGCGGCGTATCCCGCATGAGCGATCCGAAGATGATCCGTGGAATCCAGGAAGCAGTTTCAATTCCGGTTATGGCAAAATGCAGAATCGGACATTTTGTAGAAGCACAGATCCTGGAAGCAATCGAGATTGATTATATCGATGAAAGCGAAGTACTTTCACCGGCCGATGACATTTACCACATTAATAAAAAAGAGTTCAAAGTACCATTTGTATGTGGTGCAAGAGATCTCGGTGAGGCACTCCGCCGTATCGCAGAGGGTGCATCCATGATCCGTACAAAAGGTGAGCCGGGAACCGGAGATGTTGTACAGGCAGTACGTCATATGAGAGCCATGAATGCGGAGATCCGCCGCATCCAGAACTTAAGAGCAGACGAATTATTCGAAGCAGCAAAACAGTTACAGGTTCCGGTTGATCTTGTGGAATATGTTCATGAAAATGGAAAGCTTCCGGTCGTAAACTTTGCAGCAGGCGGAGTTGCGACACCGGCAGATGCGGCACTGATGATGCAGCTTGGAGCAGAAGGTGTATTTGTAGGTTCCGGAATCTTCAAGTCAGGTAATCCAGCAAAACGTGCGGCTTCTATTGTGAAAGCAGTTACGAACTACACAGATGCCAAACTGATTGCTGAACTTTCAACAGATCTTGGCGAAGCAATGGTAGGAATCAATGAACAGGAAATTGAATTATTAATGGCAGAAAGAGGAAAGTAAGATGACGATTGCAATCTTGGCAATGCAGGGAGCATTCCTAGAACATGGACAGATGCTGGATCGCCTGGGCGTGGAACATTTCGAAATCCGGAAAAAAGAAGATCTGGACCGTCACTTTGATGGTCTGATCCTTCCGGGCGGAGAAAGTACCGTTATGAGAAAGCTTCTGATCGAACTGGACATTTACGATACATTGAAAAAGAAAATCGAGAATGGACTTCCGGTATTCGGAACTTGTGCCGGACTGATCCTTTTGGCTGAGCAGGTGGAGGACGGAGTTCCATGTTTTGGTACGATGAATATTCTGGCAAAGCGGAATGCCTATGGAAGACAGCTTGGAAGCTTTTATACAGAAGAGAAGATGAAAGGACTAGGTGAAATTCCGATGACATTCATCCGTGCACCGTATATCGCCGATGTCCACGGAGAGGCAGAGACACTTGCCGTAGTAGGTGGAAAAGTTGTGGCCGCAAGACAGGGCAATCAGCTTGCAACCGCATTTCATCCGGAACTGAATGATGATACAAGTGTGCATGCATATTTTGTAGAAATAATAAAAGGAAGCAAGACACAGGTAGAGTGATTACCTGTGTCTTGCTTCCTTTTAGCAGTTTTTTATGGAGAAGATCAAAATATCTTATAATGATATCGGTACTTTTTTCCAGTGTTTGACATATTCTAATAATTTCTGAGTTGCCGGATAGATATTGCCTTCCTTTCTTGCTGCGACTCCACGTGTACGCTGAAAATGTTCGGTAAATGGGCGGACACAGATATCGAATGGGGTCCGGTAAAGAAGAAGTGGAAAAACTGGCGGTTTCTTTTCAGATCCAAAATCTTCTGGGAAAATATCCATATGAATTATCCGGAGGAGAGAAACAGAGAACGGCTATCTGCAGAGCACTGGTAAATCAGCCGGATGTGATCTTTGCAGATGAGCCGACCGGAAACCTCGATTCCCGGTCAACAGAGATTGTAATGGATGTATTCAGCACGATCCATTCTAAAATGCACAAGACGATCATCATGGTTACACATGATATCAGTGTGGCGGAATATTCGGAAAGGATCCTTTATATAGAAGACGGTAAGATCACAGAAGACAGATAATATATATAAATTATTTCATTATTGTGTAGAAACAGAATTGCGTTCTACCAGCCTGACATCCAAAGTTACATTTTCGCTTGGTCTGTCAGGATCAGCAATATGCTCAAAAAGAATCTTGCATGTAATTTCCGCCTTTCTGTAGATATCCTGATGTATCGTAGTCAGCATATCGAATGTGGTACAAAAAGAAGGCAGGTCATCAAAACCAATCAGTGATAACCGGGAAGGGATGGCAAGATTCTTTTTGGAAGCAATATTAGAAAGATGTAATGCAATTTCATCGGAAAAGACAAACAGTCCGCTTGGAGGACAGTTATCCTGCAAAATGGAATCGATAATCTCGGAAGGTTCCATTTTTTCCATATCGTAAACATGATCCGGAGACAGAAAAATATGATGTTTGGCTAAAGTGTCTGTAAATCCCTGATAACGTTTGGTGATAACACCTCCGATCTTTGTAAAAGGTCCGACGAATCCAAGTGTTTTGTGTCCTTTTTTTAAAAAATAGTCTGCGGCGAGCTGTCCTCCCTTATAATCATCAATACCAATATTAATAAGTTGGCGTACATTACTGTAGCTGTCGATAAAGATCAAAGGAATCCGGTTGCTGTTTTGAATCTGTTGAACTTCTTCGTCAAACAGTCCAAGAAAAATTGCACCTTCTGCATTCCAGGAGCGGAGACGGAAGGTGATATCTGAAAAATCCTGAACAAAATGGATCATGACATAGTAGCCCTGTCTTTGGATGATCTGTGTGATCAGTCCAAGAAAAGCTGCGTTGTAAGGATCGGTCAGCGGGTTTTTCGTATCGGAATCCCTAAGAATTACAGCAATGATCTGAGAGGATCTGGCTGCCAGACTTCGGGCGGATGAATTTGGAATATATCCCATTTCATCGGCGAGTGTACGGATCTTTTCAGCTGTCTTTTCGGATACTTTCCCTTCTTTTCCATTCATAACACGTGAGACGGTCATCATACTGACACCGGCACGTTCTGCAATATCTTTTAATGTAACCATAATGATTCTCCTAATAGGGTTAACGTTAATCTAAAAATTATAAATCTATTATACCAAAAAAAGATATATCATATATCATTTGGGGAAAAATAATTTCATAATTGTAAAAATAGACAAAAAACAACCTGCAAATTTAGATATAATGTAGAAAAGGAAAGGAATATTGCAAGAAACATTGACTTCACAACAATGAAGTGCTACTTTTGTTAATAAGGATAGCGCTAACATACGTAACAGTTAAATAGTTTTTAGGAGGAAGTATCATGAGAAAAAGAATATTGGCAATGTGTCTGGTCATTTCTATGTTGATGGCGATGTTGTGCGGATGTGGAAAGACTGAAACGACTGCTTATAGTGGAAAAACGGATACAAAAGCCGATAAAGGAATGGTAGTTATGGGATGCTCCAGAGTTATTTGGAAGTATTGCAAAAGAGTACGAAAAGATCCATCCAAATGTGAAGATCAATATCATTAATAACCCATGGGATGGATTCTGGACAAAATTGCCGCTTGCATTACAGAAAGGAGCAAATGTTTTGTTGCAGGTGTTGCGGCAGGTTCTGTCAAAGGTTAAATAAATATAGAGGGAAAGGGAATAAAATGGAACAGTTATACCGAATCAATACAAATGGACAGGCGGATAAAGGAGCAATTGTCCAGGGAGAAAAATACAGATTTACACTGCTGACAGAAGAAATGATACGTCTGGAATATAGTGAAGACGGACAATTCGAAGACCGGGCGACGCAGTGTGTTGTAAACCGTAAGTTTGAAGTACCTAAGTATCAGGTCATTGAAAGTGAAGATTCATTGGAGATTATTACTTCTAAGATTCATCTTATTTATAATAAGAAAGAGTTTACCAATTATGGCCTGTCTGTGCAGGTCAGAGGAAATATCAGTGTATATCACAGTATCTGGCACTATGGAGAAGAGGCAACAGACTTGCGGGGAACGGCAAGAACGCTGGATGAGGCAGATGGTGCGATTGAATTAGAGCATGGCATTATCTCAAAATTCGGATATGGAATCCTGGATGACAGCAGATCGCTTGTGCTCACGGAAGATGGATGGGTAGAGCCAAGAAAAGAAAAATGTACAGATATCTATTTCTTTGGATACGGGCATGAATATCAGCATTGCCTGAAAGACTATTATCGTCTGACCGGCAATACACCGTTACTTCCAAGATATGCATTAGGAAACTGGTGGAGCAGATACTATCGTTATACGGCAGATGAATATAAAGATCTGATTACCCGATTCGAAAATGAAGAAATACCATTTGCAGTATCAGTCATTGATATGGACTGGCATCTGGTTGATATTGATCCGAAATATGGAAGCGGCTGGACCGGCTATACATGGAATAAAGAATTATTCCCGGATCCGAAGGGCTTCATGAGATGGCTTCATGATCACGGCCTAAAGGTAACATTGAATGTACATCCTGCCGATGGTGTAAAGGCTCATGAAGAACATTACCGTGAAATGGCAGAAGCTATGGGAAGAGACTGGAAGAAGGAGGAACCGGTGAATTTCGATATTACAGATCCGAAGTTCCTGAAAGCATACTTCCAGTATCTGCATCATCCGAATGAAGAGGACGGAGTTGATTTCTGGTGGGTAGACTGGCAACAGGGCGGTCTGAGTAAAATACCTGGTCTTGATCCACTCTGGATGCTGAATCATTATCATTATCTGGA
Source organism: uncultured Dorea sp. (assembly GCA_934309195.1). Classification (GTDB taxonomy): domain Bacteria; phylum Bacillota; class Clostridia; order Lachnospirales; family Lachnospiraceae; genus Dorea_A. Next base: position 15,132 of record CAKRCY010000017.1, on the reverse strand, counting down.
TAGTGCAAGAAGAGGGAAAAGGCCATTAACATTCTCAAGATATGCAGGAATGGGAAGTCACCGGTATCCGATCGGTTTTTCCGGAGACACGATTATCAGCTGGGATTCCCTGGCATTTCAACCATATTTTACTGCAAATGCAAGTAATGCAGGATATGGATGGTGGAGTCATGATATCGGCGGACATATGCGAGGATATAAAGATGAAGAACTTTCTACCAGATGGCTGCAATTTGGAGTATTTTCGCCGATTATGAGACTGCACAGTTCGAATAGCATGTTTACCGGAAAGGAACCGTGGAAATATAATAAAATTTCGGAAGATATCATGAAACGATACTTAAAACTGCGTCATGAACTGATTCCGTATCTTTATACCATGAATTATCATGCGAGCCATGACGGACAGCCATTGATCAGACCGATGTATTATCTGGAGCCGGAGCAGCAGGAGACCTATCATGTGCCGAATGAATATTATTTTGGAACAGAAATGATCGCGTGCCCGATCACAAAACCAATGGATAAAATGGCCGGGGCAGCCTCCGTTAAGATCTGGATCCCTGAGGGACAGTGGTTTGATTTCTTCAGTGGCATGAAATATGAAGGCGGACGTATGCTGGAACTATACAGGACACTGGAGGATATCCCGGTGCTGGCAAAGGCAGGAGCAATCATTCCGATGGCAGATCTGACAGAATTTACAAATTCTGTAGAGAATCCGGGGAATATGACCGTTAAGGTATTTCCGGGAGCAAAAAATAGTTTTACGATGTGGGAAGACGAAGGCGATACTTGCGAAGATAAGTCGGAGAACTGGGCACAGACAGAATTTGAATGGGAAAATAAACAAAAATTCGTGATCCATGCGGCAAAGGGAAATCTTTCTGTAATTCCGACAAAGAGATCCTGGAGACTTGAGTTCTACGGAATTATGAATCCGGAAGAGCTGGTTGTAACTGTAGGAGAAAATAAAATTGAAGCACAGACGGCATATGACCCAGAACGTCATATATATACAGTTGTAATTTCCGGACAGAATGTAACAGAGCAGATCTGTGTTACATTTGCAAAAGAAACTTCAATTGCAGAGAATGATAAAATAAGCGAGGTATACAAAGCATTATACCGTGCGGAGATAGAATACGATACAAAAGAAAAAATATATGCATATATGAAAGCCGGAAAAACACCGACAGAGATGATCGGAATCTTACAGACAATGCATCTGCCGGAATCCGTATGTGGTATGTTGAGTGAAGTGCTGTTAGCATAAAAGAGGAAAGAAATAGATGCAGATGAAAAGGTGAAGGAGATATGAAAGCTCCTTCATTTTTTGTGTGATAATTTACTACGTTAAAATTGTACAAAAATAAAAACAAATAAAATCTATAAAACATAGTTGACAAATAGGAAATATATGAATATAATACAAAACATATCAAATAGATAGGAAAACTAAAGTATAAAAAGGAGAACAAAGCGATGGTAAGAAGATATGTAGAAACAAGCAAAAAGAACATGATGTGTTGTTGCTGTATGATGTCGATGATGGATACAGCTTATTAGTTATGCATATCATGTTACCTGAGATAAGATAGAGATAAGAAGCGGGTACACGATATCAGGATGTATCCGCTTTTGTTATATCCAGATAAGCGGACACGATGAAAGGAGTTCGAAAATGGCAGTAAAACTGATTGATGAATTACAAAAAGAAATAAAAGCGGCCGGAAAAGCAGTTACGCAGGAAGCGTATGAAAAAGCATATGATCATACATTTCAGATCCTCGATAATCTGGAAAAGTTGTTAAATGACAACAGATACCTGGAAGGAAATGAGATCACAGAGGAAGACAAGCGATTATACGACATCTTGATCCGGTTCGATGAAGTCTATTATTTCAAACAGAGACTGAACAGAAATGCATTGAGGGATTATGACAACCTTTGGAATTACGCAAAAGAATTATACAGCATTCCGGAGTATAAAGAATTTGCAGATTTCGAAAAGATCAAACAAGAAGAACTTCTCGGAACCAAAGAAGAAAATCCATACCAGATCGTAGGACTTGGACCGGATGAAAGTTACTGGAATGAACCGAACAACAGAGCAGAGAAATTTGCTTAGAATACAGTATTGATAAGAAAGGAGAACGGCATGGCAAATATAGCAGATGACATTACAGAACTGGTTGGAAATACACCTCTTCTCAGATTACACAAATTTGAAAAAGAAGCAGGATTCGAAGGAAAGATCCTTGCAAAGCTGGAAGTATTCAATCCAACAGGCAGTGTGAAAGACAGAATTGCAAAGAATATGATCGAACAGGCTGAACGAGATGGAAGATTAAAACCGGGTGGAACGATCATTGAAGCCACAAGTGGTAATACAGGCATCGGCCTTGCGGCAATTGCAGCAGCGAAAGGATATCAGGCGGTCATCGTCATGCCGGACTCTATGAGTAAAGAACGAATCCGCATCCTGGAAGCTTACGGAGCGAAAGTAGTTCTGACACCGGGCGAAAAGAATATGGGCGGAGCGAATGAAAAAGCAGCCGAAATCCTGGAACAGACAGAAAATGCAATTATTACCGGACAGGGCGGTAATCCATCCAATCCGGAAGCACATTATCAGACAACCGGTCCGGAGATATGGAAAGATACTGGTGAAAATGTGGATATCTTTGTTGCAACGGTCGGAACAGGTGGAACAATCAGTGGAACCGGGAAATTCTTAAAAGAAAAAAATCCGGATATTCAGATTATTGGTGTAGAACCTGCCGGATGCCCGGTACTCTCCGGTGGAGAAGCAGGACCACATAAGATACAGGGAATCGGAGGCGGCATGATCGCACCGGTTACAGATGTAGAACTTCTGGATGAAGTGATCACGGTGACAGATGATGAGGCTTATGAGACGGTAAGAAAATCAGCCAGAAAAGAAGGAAATTTTATCGGTATATCCGCAGGAGCGGCACTCTTTGCAGCAGCCCAAATTGCAAAAAGACCGGAAAATCAGGGTAAGACGATTGTAACGATCTTCCCGGATTCGGCAGACAGATATTTGTCTACAGATCTGTTCGAATAAAACAGAAGAAAAGATAGAAGAAAGTCAGAAAAAAAGGAGACAATGACATGGCAGAATTTGATTATGAAATAGTAAATGGAAGAAAGATTAGAGTTCGTCCGGTAGAGACGGTTTCAGAGGTAGATGAGAATGGATATTTCGTCCGTCAGCCGAATCATTTCACTGAAGGATTCGGAGAAGGAAAGAATCCGGTAGAAGCAGGCAGATACAGACTGGTGTGGGCAAAGCTTTGCCATTGGTCTAACAGAGCATCCATCGTAAGAGAGCTTCTGGGATTAGACGAAGCAATCAGTGTGAACATGGTAGAGCACGCAGATCATGAGAAGAATCTCGGATGGGAATTCGTATATGACAAAGATAATGTTGATCCGGTCTTAGACATCCAGTTCTTAAGTGAAGCATACTACAAAGCAGATGATGATTACACAGGAAGAACAACAGTACCTGCACTGATCGACGTAAAGACAGGAAAAGTAGTCAATAACGATTACCACAAACTGACCAATTACTTCGAAGTGGATTTCAAACCATTCCACAAAAAGAATGCACCAGATCTTTATCCGGAAGCATTAAGAAAGGATATCGACGAGATGAACTACTGGTTATTCGATAACATCAATAACGGAGTATATAAGACAACGTTCTGCAGATCAAAAGAAGCATACTGGGATGCATACAATTCATTCTACGCAGCCATGGATCTGCTGGAAGAAAGACTGGAGAATCAGAGATTCTTATTCGGAGATTATGTAACAGACAGTGATGTAAGATTTTATGTAACACTTGCAAGACTGGACATCCGTTATACACACCAGCTTGGACATACAAAACATCCATTGTTTACTTACAAGAATCTGTGGGCATATGCAAGAGATCTGTATCAGATTCCTGCATTTAAGAACAATACATATTTTAAAGATTTTGCAAATCCAAATAATAAGAAAAAGGGCAGAACATTTGAGTCATTTAATGCAAGATTTTTAGATGAAATTGATTTTGAAGCGTATTGGGGAGCACCACACGACAGAGCAAGACTCAGCAGTGATCCTGGAAACAAATTCAAAATAGAAAAACAGGATTAAGATGAAGAATAAAGATAAGAAATCTGAAATTATATATAAGAAAAACAAGAGTGAAGACTGAAAGAGTCCATAACCAGCAGGATAGAAAGGCAGGAATCAGAAGATGGCAGAACATGAATATTTTGAAGTAAACGGAAGACAGATCAGAGTCAGACCTACAGAATCTGGTCAGGAAATAGATGAATATGGTAACTTTCACAGACAGCCGAATCATTTTACCAAAGGATTCGGAGAAGGAGAGAATCCGGTAGAAGCAGACAGATACATCTTATTCTGGGGCAAAGGATGCAACTGGTCCAACAGAGCATCGATCGCAAGAGAGCTGCTTGGACTTGATAAAGCAATCAAAGTTGAGATCGTAGACTGGGGCGATTATGAAAAACCTCTTGGATGGGAATTCGTAAACTCACCGGATCACATTAACAAAGAGACGGGAGCTCAGTTCTTAAGTGAATTATATTACAACGCAGATGATGATTATGAAGGAAGAACTACAGTACCTGCACTGGTTGATTACAAAGAAAAGAAGGTTGTAAATAACGATTACCACCATCTGACCAATCATTTTGAGACAGCATTCAAGCCATTCCATAAGAAGGGCGCACCGGATCTTTACCCGGAAGAATTAAGAGAAGAGATCGATAAACTGAATGTATGGTTATTTGAAAATGTCAATAATGCGGTGTACCGTGCACAGTTTGCAGAGAGCTTACAGGCATTCAAAGACGGATATGAGACATTCTTTGCAGGACTGGAAGCAATGGATAAGAGACTGGAAAATCAGAGATTCTTATTCGGTGATTACATTACAGACAGTGACATCCGCCTGTATACAACACTTGCAAGATTCGATTACAGCTACTCAAGAAACATCGGACCATGCAAGCACAGACTGGTAGATTATAAGAACCTGTGGCCATATGCAAGAGACCTGTATCAGATTCCGGCATTCAGACACAATACATACTTTAAAGACTTTGCTGCATCTGAAGATCTTACACATGCACCGGAAGATTACTGGGAGAATGTATACTACGACATCGTTGTACAGGAAACAGACTGGGATACCATCTGGAGCCAGCCAACCGGAAGAGAAGCGCTCAGTAAAGACCCTGCACACAAGTGGAAAGCAGAAATTTAGTTCATAAAAAGCAGGAGGAAGATGGAATGGAAGCAATCCGCGTAATAGATAAAGAATGGCAGCTCGCAGGAGTCCATTATGTGAGAACAGAAGCCATGTGCAATGGATTTGGCGTATCACTGGAAATGGAATTCGGCGAAGACAAAGCAGGAGATGAATATATACTGGTGCTGGATGGAACCCATCCGGTATCGACCTGCAGGTTACATCATCTGGATGAGACGACCGGGAAGATTGAAAGAGTTGCAACACTGGAAGAGTACAGGGGACAGCATTACGGGGCAGCGGCAATCACCGCAGCAGAAGAGTGGTTCGCTGAACGAGGTGTAAAAAAGATTCTTATCAATTCCAGAACAGAAGCAGTCGGATTCTATGAAAAACTCGGTTATGCTGTAATTCCTGAGCAGATTACAGGAAGCGGCACATTCCAGTGTGTTATGACAGAAAAATCTTTATAAGTAGAAAAAGGGAGAATGTATTATGAAAAGAAATAAATTAGTAAGCGTAGCAGCAATCACCGTAGCACTTGGAGTTCTTGCAACAGGATGTGGAGGATCCGGTTCATCAGGAAGTGACAGTAAAACTTCAGACGGGAACAAGACAATTACAGTAAAAGCAGGAACAGGAGGAAATGTTAAACCTTATACATATGTGGGAGAAGATAACGAACCAACCGGTTATGATATAGAAGTATTAAAAGAGGTCTTTGAACATCTGGATGGGTATGATCTTCAGATTGAAGTTACAGATATTCCTTCCGTATTTTCAGGTGTTACAAGTGGAACTTACCAGATTGGTGTAAATAACTTCTCATATAACGAAGAAAGAGCAAAATCATACCTCTATTCTTATCCATATGACAAGATCGGATATGTATTCATTACGAAGAAAGGTGCACCGGAAGTAAAGACATTTGCAGATGCGGCAGGAAAATCTTTTGAAGGACAGTCAGGTGTCAGCGTTACAACAGCAATTGAGGGCTGGAATGAAAAGAATCCAGATCAGAAGATTGATATCACTTACACAGATGCAGATACAGCGATTACATTACAGCACATCGAAGATGGCAGCGTAGACCTTGCAATCATCGATGTAGCAATGTACAACGCATATCAGAAAGAATACAACTATGACGTAGTTGCAAACCAGATTTCTGACGAAGATGCAAAAGCAATCGCAGACAATAGCTATGCTTATTACATTTTCCCGAAAGATCAGGAAGAACTTAGAGATAAAGTAGATGCAGAGTTAAAAGAACTGAAAAAAGACGGAACACTTACAGAATTAAGCCAGAAATATTTCGGACAGGATACAGCTCCGGAAGATGAACAGTTTGAAAGCACTCCAAACTAACATCAGTCTGGAACCCAGAAAGGAAGAATCAGCATGAGTAATTTATTTGATATCAAGATGGTATTTACACAGATACCGGATCTGTTAGCCTATCTGCCGGTGACACTGGAACTGGCAGTGGTATCCATGATCGTCAGCCTGATCTTAGGCCTGATCCTTGCACTGATCAAGATGAAAAAGATCCCGGTGCTGAAGCAGATCGCCAATCTGTATATTTCAGTCATCAGAGGAACACCGGTACTGGTACAGTTATATGTAACATATTTTGGTATTCCGATGATCTTAAAAGCCATCAACCTGAAGTATGGAACCAACTATAATGCCAATGGTGTGGCACCGATCATTTACGCATTTATCGCTCTGGCGGTCAATGAATCAGCGTACAACGCAGAGGTCATCAGAGCATCTTTGGAATCTGTACCAAAGGGACAGATTGAAGCGGCCAGTGCACTTGGTATGACATATTTCCAGGCATTACGAAGAGTGATTCTTCCGGAAGCAATCGTGGTGGCACTGCCATCACTTGGTAACTCCTTTATCGGTCTGATCAAAGGAACATCACTTGCATTCGTCTGTGCGGTTGTAGAGATGACAGCAGCAGGAAAGATCATTGCAGGACGTACATACCGTTACTTTGAGGTCTATGTATCTCTGGCAATTATCTACTGGGTTATTACGATTATCGTAGAACAGGGAATCAAGCTGATCGAGAAGAAAATCCGCATACCGGAGAATGCACCGGCAATACAGACAGATGAGGGGGCATTGAACCAATGATTGAAGTAAAAAATATTTCCAAAAAATTCAATAATAACGTGGTCTTAAATGGCATCGACTTAAACATCAATAAGGGTGACGTTGTAGCAATCATCGGACCATCCGGAACAGGAAAATCAACGTTCCTCCGCTGCCTGAACAGACTGGAAAAGCCGGAAAGCGGAAGCATTACCATTGATGACTTGAATGTAGATCTGGCCCACAGTGATAAAAAGTCGCTGGTAGAACTTAGAAAGAAGACCAGCATGGTATTTCAGGGATTTAACCTCTTTTCTAAAAAGACAGCACTGGAAAATGTAATGGAAGGCCTGATCGTCGTAAAGAAAATGGACAAGAAGAAAGCAGAGGAGATTGCCAGAGAACAGCTTAAGAATGTAGGACTTCTGGAATGGGCGAACCATTATCCGGCACATTTATCCGGAGGACAGCAGCAGAGAGTTGCAATCGCAAGAGCACTTGCGATGGAACCGGAACTGTTACTTCTCGATGAACCGACATCCGCACTGGATCCGGAGCTTGTAGGAGAAGTACTGGATACAATTAAGAAAGCAGCGAATGAAGGATATACAATGCTTTTAGTATCTCATGAGATGAACTTTGTAAAGAATGTTGCAACAAGAGTTATCTTCCTTGAAAATGGTAAGATCATCGAGGACGGATCTCCGAAAGAAGTATTCAATCATCCAAAGAGTGACCGTGTGAGAGAGTTCTTTGCGAAGATTAACCGTATGGTGGAGCCGGAATATTCGATCTAGAAATACGACAATACAAAATATAACATGAAGATACCGGGATTTTAAGAAAAGGAGACTATTCTTTATATCTTTAAAATCCGGCAGGTATCTTTTGTTATATCTGAGGACGCAAGGAAGATTGCAGGATTCCAACATTATGTAGAAAAGTATATCAAAGGCGGAGGAGAGAATCGAGTATGGACATTTGGATAAAAACGGACAAAGAAAATGTGGACTGGAATGAAGTGGCGGATATTCTGGATGAAAGCCACTTAAGTCATTATGATCCGGGAACAGAAGAAAAGATATTTCGCAACAGTTATGCGGTTACATTCATTTGCGATGGAGATAAGATCGTCGGATGTGGAAGGGCATTGTCAGATGGTGTATGCCAGGCTGCGATTTACAATGTAGCGTTAAGACCGGCTTATCAGGGAAATGGTCTTGGAAGAGCCATTATAGAGTCACTTTTAGATCAGGTAAAAGGATGCAATGTGATACTGTATACACATCCGCAGACCCTTGCGATGTATGAAAAATTCGGATTCCGCAGACAAAAAACAGGATTTGCGCTGTATGCAGGAGGCGAAGAACAGTTGCAGTGGATGGAAGAAGAGGGCTTCCTCTTACCGGACGGATACAGATTCGGAGATAACGAATACGAAAGGAGACTAAAAGAATGAGAATTTCATCAGATAAATGGACAGGAAAAGAAGTAGACAAAAGCGGAAAATTCATAAGACAGAAGAACCGATTTGATACACCCTTCGGAGAAGAAGAAGGACAGCTCCCGGTAGAAGCCGGAAGATACAGACTTCTCTGGGCACCTGTATGCCCATGGGCACACAGAAGTATCATCGTAAGAAAATTACTGGGACTTGAAGATGTGATCAGTGTCGGAAAAGCAGATCCAAAACGTCCGAATGTACCAAGAAGCGACTGGGCATTTACCCTGGATGAAGGTGACGTAGATCCGGTACTTGGAATCCACTACATCAGCGAGGTATATCTGAATGCAGATCCGGATTATCAGGGAAGATTCACGGTACCGGCACTGGTTGATCTGAAGACAAAAAAGGTTGTAAATAACGATTACTTCCATCTGACACTGTATTTTGAAACCGCATGGAAGAAATACCACAAACCGGGAGCTCCGGATCTTTATCCGGAAGAATTGCGGGAAGAGATCGATGCCCTGAATGATATCATTTTCAGAGAAGTAAATAACGGAGTGTATAAAGCGGGATTTGCCAGAAGTCAGGAAGCATATGAAGAAGCTTATCATACCGTATTCAACCGTCTGGACTGGCTGGAGGAAAGACTGGCTGACAGAAGATATCTGTTCGGAGATAAGATTACGGAATCCGATGTCAGATTATATGTAACACTGGCAAGATTCGATGTGGCTTATCACAATATTTTTCGTGTGAATAAGAAACGTCTGAGAGATTATGATAATCTGTGGGCTTATGCAAGAGACCTGTATCAGACACCGGGATTCGGAGATACGACAGACTTTGCTGCGATTAAAAAGCATTATCATATTGACTGCAACCCTGGTAATATTCATCAGATTATTGCGAAGGGACCGGATGAAGAAGCATGGCTGCTGCCACATGGGAGAGAGAAGCTTTCAGAAAAATAAAATATAAGAGATTAGTAATACGAAAAAGCTGTCAGGTTATGAATGAATAGTAATCTGACAGTTTTTTTGTAATATCAAGGGACTTGATTAATATAAATATATAGATTTATAATATAGATACTGTTCATATGGTGTACAAACAGTAAGATAATATGGTCTACAGAAATAAAAAACTTAAAAATTAAGAGGTAAATATGCAACAGATAATCTACAATGGAATAACGATTATATGCGCAGTATATTTGGCATTTGTTTATGTGGCTTACTTAAATATCACATTAGATAAAAGCAATAAAAAGAGAAAACCATTATGGCTGTGTGGAATCATATTGGCTGTTATTTATTACTTTAGTAGTTGGGGAGTTATTTCAGCATTTAAATTATTATACATGCCATTTGTTTATTTCATATTGTGTAATATTTTTTTTAATGGAACGAAAAAGACCATGATAGTAGCCAGTTTATTTTTTTATATATTGAATTATGGATTGCAACTGGCTCTGGCTATGTTAATGTTAATGAAAGAAATTCCTGAAAATATCATGGATTATGTTAGTGTCGGTATTATGATACTCAGATGCATTTTACTAACATGTATTATAATCCTGTTAAAAAGATATATATCAAAGCATGTAGAAGTATTAGATAAAATTTTTTCCAGAATTATCGGATGGATGACTTTGATATGGTTTGTATATATGGGGATAATTGCTGGAATTACGCTTTATGTATCCGGAAGATCAGGCTTTTCAATGAAAGAAGCAATGCTGGGAAGTATCATTATGTGTTTACTGATATTACTGGTTATGCTTGCATTTCTGGCTTTTGTAAAGATTGAAGAATACACAGAGCGGATAAGAATACAGGAAAGAGAAATGCAAAAAGCGATCTATTCGACGGATTATTACCGGAAACTTGAAAAAGTCAATGATGAAAACCGGAAATACATCCATAATATAGAACATTACATGAAAGCGATAGCCGGACTTGTGAATGAGAATAACAATCGCGAAGTTATCAATATTATAGAAGAAATGGAAAAGCAGGCATTGTATGTTACTAAGGAAATTTTTTGCACGGATAAAATAGTAAACGGTGTAGTAAGCGAAAAGAATGGAGAAGCTAAAAATAAAAATATAGAGTTTAGAGTTAATATAGAGCCAACCGCAGATCTGACTTTTTTGGATGATATCGACAAAATTGGAATTCTCGGTAACCTTTTAGATAATGCGATGGAGGCGGCTGGAAAATGCAGAGATAATAAGAGTGTTGCATTAGATATATATACCTCGAATAACAATCATTTTATCGTGTTGAATATTCAAAATACAAGCGAAACAGCACCGCTGAAAAAGGGAACAAGGTTTCTTTCAACCAAAAAAAATCAGGAAAATCATGGAATCGGACTGGAATATGTAAAAAATGTTGTTGCGAAATACCAGGGATTCCTGAATATCAAATATGAAGATGGCGTCTATTATGTAAGAGTTATTATTCCAAAAATACAAGAGATAAAAGGAGCAGACAGTGTATAAAATAGCAATTTGTGATGATAATTTGTTCTTTATAAAACAATTAAGAACTATGTTGAAGGAGAAAATCAGATCAGACGACCAGATTGAAATTTATGAATACCATTCTGGGGAACAGTTATTAATGGAAATGGAGCATTTCTTCGATGTAATTTTTATGGATGTTGTTTTACCAAAGAGAGATGGGATGTCAATTGCAGAAGAGTTGTATAGAATGAATCCATTGATTCTGTTAATTTATTGTTCCGGTACCATATTGCCGACATCGGAGGCATTTCAGGTACAGCCATATAGATATTTGTTAAAGCAGGAGATGAACCAATCCTGGGATCAAAATATTGATGATATATTACAGGAAATGAAACTGCGAAATCAGAAAATATTGAAAGTTACATATGAAAAAGAAGAAAAATGGATTCATAGTGATGATCTGTTATATGTAATGACGGAAGGAAAACATTCCCAAATAACGTTTTATGAGTATGAGGAAAAGGAACGGAAAATAAAAACAATTACAGTAGGAGAAAACATTAAAGAAATAGAAAAGGAAATGGATCAGGAAACCTGTTACAGAGCACATAGAAGTGTAATTGTTCAATTTAACCACATTGTTCAGATAAAAAATAATATAATTACAATGGAAGATGGTCAGGAAATACAGATATCCAGAATGAAAGCAAAGAAATTTCATGAAAAGTTTTCTGATTATATGGGAGTAAAATATAGAAGAGAAAAGTAAAGTATAAGGCAAGAAAAGAAACAGCTTAGAATGACAGCTGTTTTTTTCTTGCCTTTATTATTGTAGTTTCTGGATATAAATGCAATGGAGAACAATATTTCCGATTTACAGTACGTTTAAGAACAAGAAGCATTATTTCCGAATAAAAATGAGATGATAACGTGCAAGGAGGTCATCGGGATATGAAACATAAGGAAATAAAGCAATATTATCCACTGCTAATGGAACTATTGAAAAGAGATATAAAAGTAAAATATCGAAAATCAGTGTTGGGAGTGTTATGGAGTATATTAAATCCATTATTTATGATGATGATATTATCCGTTGTGTTTTCAACATTGTTTAAGAATAATATTGAAAATTACCCGACCTATATTTTTAGCGGGCAGTTGATTTATAACTTTTTTTCGGAAGCAACGACGGCTTCAATGTCCGCCATTACGGATAATGCATCGCTGATTAAGAAAATATACGTACCGAAATATTTATTCGTATGTGCAAGAATATGTTCCAGCTTGATTAATCTTATGGCGACACTGAGTGCTCTGTTTTGTGTCATGTTAGTTTTGAGAGTTGATCTGAGCTATAAAATATATGAAGGAATTATTCCATTGGTTTTATTAACGCTGTTTTCAACAGGTGTGGGATTGGTATTGTCTGCTCTTGCAGTTAAATTTAGAGATATTATGCATTTATATTCTGTATTTTTAACTGCGGTTATGTATCTGTGTCCGATTATTTATGCAATGTCATTTTTGCCGGAACAGGTACAAAAGATTGTTATGCTGAATCCGTTGACACATTTCTTGATTATATTCCGGGAATGTGTGTTATATGGTGAGAATATTTCGATAAAAATTCTTGGAGTCAGTATTTTAGAGACATTTATCATGTTGGGAATAGGAATTTATGTTTTTACTAAGAGACAAGATAAATTTATTATGGATATATAGGAAAAAAAGCAGGAGTGAACATGAAAGAAACGGTTGTTGAAATAAAAGATGTATCAATAAAATTTAATATGTCATCCGAAAAATATGACAATTTCAAAGAATATATGATAAAGATGATAAAGCAGCAGGTTACATATCATTCTTTCTGGGCATTGAAAAATGTAAGTTTTACTGTAAAAAAGGGTGATACTTTAGGGTTTATAGGTTTAAACGGAAGTGGAAAAAGTACAATATTAAAGATTATTGCAGGAATATTAAAGCCAACACAAGGAATGGTCAGGGTAAAAGGAAAGATTGCACCGTTGATCGAACTTGGAGCAGGATTTGACGGAGATCTGACAGGGGAAGAAAATGTCTATTTGAATGGAGCGCTATTGGGATATTCGCAAAGTGAGATGAAGAAAAGCTATAGAGACATTGTTGAATTTTCAGAACTGGAAAATTTTATGAATGTGCCTGTAAAAAATTATTCTTCTGGCATGTTATCAAGATTAGCATTTGCAATCGCAACGATTGGAATACCGGATATTTTGATTGTGGATGAGGTGTTGTCTGTGGGAGATTTTAGATTTCAGAAAAAGTGTGAAAGCAGAATAAAGAAAATGCAGGAAAACGGGACGACAGTTTTATTTGTGTCGCATAGCATTGAACAGGTAAAGAAAATTTGTAATAAAATTGCATGGCTGGATCAGGGAAAAGTAAGAATGTATGGAAATACAGAGGAAGTATGTGAAGAATATGAGAAAATATAAAAGAACTATTATAGTGATTGCGGTGTGCATAATATTTTCATATTTGTATACATGTATTGGGCAAAAGACAGATGTAGAGACCATGATTGTGAGTTGTTCGATGTGTTTATACATATATGTATTTTTTAAATGGCTATATACGATGTTTAAGTAAAAGATGTAGTAACGCTTAAGAATAATTGGAAAATACGGAGTTATGTGATAAAGTGGTAAAAATATAAGGTTGATTATGCAGTGAAGGGGAACATAGAGTGATAAAAATAGGAATTTGTGATGATGATAAAAACTTCCGGACATTGCTTGCAGAAGCTATCCGAAGAGAAGATAGTGAAAGCTTTATATATGAGTATTCGACAGGTGAAACATTAATACAGGATGAAGAAAATGATCTGGATTTACTTTTTTTAGATATTCAGTTACCGGGAATTTCCGGGAATAAAGCATCTGAAATAATGAAGAAGAAAAATAAAGATTTAATTCTTGTATTTGTAAGTGGCATATACCTGCCTACACCAGAAAGCTTCTGTGTGCAGCCATACAGATATTTATTAAAACAAAGTAATCCGTCAGAAATTCAAAGAGAACTTGGAACAATACTAACATATACAAAAGAACATAAAGGGAAAAAATACTTTATTGTGGAAGATGATGGTATGTATCAGAAAATAGATATAGATGAAATCCTGTATTTTTCAATTATCAGACGAGGATGTGAAATACATATATTGCAGAATGGTACCGGCAAAATATTAAGAACAAGAAAAAGAATCCAGGAAATAGAAGAAGAATTAAGAAGAGAATATTTTTGCAGAATCCATAAAAGTTTTCTTGTAAACCCAAGGTATATTACAGAAGTGAAAAAGTCAGAAATCAAGATGGATAATAATGAAATCTTGTCTGTATCAAAGGCAAGGAGAAAAACATTTGAAGATATGTTCGCTGAATACCTAAGTTACAGGAAGTAGAGAGTGTGTGAAAAACTAAAAAACATACTTGACAAATATGACATAGCGGTAATATAATAAAACCAATCCATAAAACCTATCAAAATAATAGGAAATATAAGGATTGGTTTTATTTAGTTTAAAGAACGGAAGGGAGCGTGCAGGATAATGACAAAAGAAAAGCGAATGTGGGGACGAATGCGATGTTGTTGCGCTTGCGCGCATGAAAAATAAAAATTACAAAAACATACTAAACATAGTTGACAAATAGGAAATAAAGTAGTATAGTAAATTCATCAAGAAAACATACCGAAAAAGTAGGAAAGGTAGGAAGCAAAATGTCAAAGATTTATAAAGGAACATTAGGACTGATCGGAAATACACCACTG
>CAKRCY010000016.1:0-38437 GCA_934309195.1 uncultured Dorea sp. | reverse complement strand
GACTGACTATCTTTGATGAGTGTAATTATGCCATAATAGATTTGAGTATGAAAGGTACTTATGTTTTACCGTTTACGTCTGAAGTTTCTTACAGATACTTTAGAAGCTGATATTCTCTTCCAGATATATAAAACAAAAAGAGATATCTGTACACACACTCCGGTACAGATACCTCTTTTCATTTTTATGATTCTTTCTATAATAATCCGCCGATTGACAGGAACAATGGTGCGAACACCAGTGATACAACTGTCATCAGTTTGATCAGGATATTGATAGAAGGTCCTGATGTATCTTTGAATGGATCACCAACAGTGTCTCCGACTACAGCTGCTTTATGAGCTTCGCTTCCTTTTCCACCGTGGTTACCGTCTTCGATATATTTCTTTGCATTATCCCATGCTCCACCTGCATTGGACATGAAGATTGCCATCATAACACCTGTTACAAGCGCTCCTGCAAGAAGTCCGCCAAGTGCGGAAGGTCCAAGAAGGATTCCTACTACCAGTGGTGCAAGCACTGCCATAACACCAGGGACCAGCATCTCTTTTAATGCTGCTGTTGTTGAGATTGCAACGCATGATTTATAATCTGGTTTTTCCGTACCCTTCATAATTCCAGGCATTGTCTTGAACTGACGTCTTACTTCTTCAATCATCTGATATGCCGCTCTTGATACAGATGACATTGTCATAGCTGAGAATAAGAATGGAAGCATTCCACCGATCAGCATTCCGATGATTACACGTGAGTCAAGGATATCAATAGTCTTCAAATGTACTGCCTCTGCATAAGATACGAACAGGGCAAGTGCTGTAAGGGCTGCGGATCCGATAGCGAAACCTTTACCCATAGCTGCTGTTGTATTACCAACGGCATCCAGTTTGTCCGTGATCTGACGGACATGTGGATCCAGCTCAGACATCTCTGCAATACCACCGGCATTGTCAGCGATTGGTCCGTAAGCATCTACAGCTACTGTAATAGCGGTTGTAGAAAGCATTCCTACAGCAGCAAGTGCGATACCGTAAAGTCCGCATGTCTGGTATGCAACAAAGATACCAACACAGATCAGAAGGATCGGGATTGCTGTAGACTTCATACCTACTGCAAGACCACTGATGATGGTTGTTGCAGATCCTGTCTCTGACTGTTCTGCAATTTCCTTCACTGATTTGTAGTCTCCGGATGTATATACTTCTGTAATGATACCGATCAGAAGTCCTACGATCAGACCAGCTACGATGGCGATCGCCGCTTTAAAATCTCCAAAGAATACTTTACTGAATACACAGGATACGATCAGTACCAATACACTTGCTACATAAGAACCCGTCTTCAATGCTTTATGTGGATTGGAATTCTCGTCACCCTTTACAAAAAATGTTCCGAGGATAGAAGCCACAAGTCCAAGTCCTGCGATCAGGAGTGGGAAGATAGCTCCCTCAGCTTTATAATATACGATTCCAAGTGTCAGTGCCGATACAAGGGCTCCTACATAAGACTCAAAAAGGTCTGCTCCCATACCTGCAACATCACCTACGTTATCACCTACATTATCGGCGATAACAGCCGGGTTACGCGGATCATCTTCCGGAATACCGGCTTCTACCTTACCAACAAGATCGGCTCCTACGTCAGCAGCTTTTGTGTAGATACCACCACCGACACGTGCAAACAGCGCGATGGAAGAAGCTCCTAAACTAAAGCCTGTAATAATATCAACATTTTTAGTCAGGATGTAAATGATGCTGACACCAAATACACCAAAACCGGCTACACACATACCCATTACAGCTCCACCGGAGAATGCAATCGAGAGTGCTTTGTTCATTCCTTTTTCTTTTGCTGCATTCGCAGTTCTTACATTTGCCTTTGTAGCAACTTTCATCCCGCAGAAACCTGCAAGCGTTGAGAATAAAGCTCCTACTACAAAGCATACAGCAGTAATCCAGTTACCGATTCCGAATCCGATAAGTACGAATAATACTGCAACGAAAATAACCAGAATCTTGTACTCTGCTGTCAGAAATGCCTGTGCGCCATCACTGATCGCTGCGGCAATTTCTTTCATTCTGTCGTTTCCGGCATCCTGTCTTCCTACTCTTGCTGCCAGATAAGCTGCAAAGAGCAGTCCAAGAATTCCAAATACCGGAACGAGATACAATAACATTTCCATAATTTTTCTCCTTCCGTCCGACTTTCTCAACTTTATGCCGGACAGATGTATTTTAACATATTCTCAACTTTTTATGGCGCTTTTTTTTATTTTTGTATGTTATTCCGATTTTTTTCTGTATATTGTCTAAAATACCGACTATTCATTGATTATTTATAATCTATTTTTACCAATACCAGTCCGTTTGGCAATGCTGTAGCTCCTTCTGACGTATGGACTTTGGCTTCCAGAATCTCTTTTACTTTTTCCGGAGTATAGAACCCTCTGCCGACCCGGATCAGGACACCTGCGATAATGCGGACCATGTTGTACAGGAAGCCATTTCCTGTGATTCTCAGCACAATCTCATCATCTTTTTTTTCAATTGTCAGATCATATACTGTTCTCACTGTATCCTGTGTATTGGTTCGGATATTACAAAAACTCACAAAATCATGCTCTCCGATCAGATATTTGGCTCCTTCTCTCATTGCACCGATATCCAGCGGGAACGATACAAATGTACAATATCGTGTCTTTAATGGATTCGGCATCTGCGCATTGTAAATATGGTACTCATATGTTTTAGAAATATTATCCTGATATCTCGGATGCCAGTCAAGCGGCACTTCATCTGACTTCACTACCACAATATCTTCCGGAAGCCTCTGGTTTAATGCATAGGAAAATCTTTCCGGTGGAATTGGAGATTCTGTATCAAATACTGCCGCATTGCCAAGCGCATGTACTCCGGAATCCGTACGGCTTGCCCCGATAACCCGGATATCTTCTCCGGTAAGTCTGTTTAATGCTTTATTCAGTTTTTCTTCTATCGTAATTCCATTCGGCTGGATCTGCCAGCCGCAGTAATTCGTCCCGTCATATGCTACAAAGATTCTGATTCTTCTCATGATATTTTTCTTTCCTTTCACGTGATCGTATCCCGGAATAAATCAGGGACGGAGTTTTTTCCCCGTCCCCTTTTCTGATGCATAACTGCTGCTTATCCTCTAAAATACTCATTAAAATACCCATATATGCAATGGTACAAATCTTCCGATCAAAACAACGAGAACCACATACGCAATTACAGTAATATAAGCGATCCTGTCTTCCCTGCAGTATTTTAACGGCTTCATCTTCGTACGGCCCTCACCGCCACGGTAACATCTCGCCTCCATTGCCATTGCCAGATCATTCGCTCTCCGAAACGCAGACACAAACAAAGGAACCAGGATCGGAATCATACTCTTTGCTTTCTGGATCATATTGCCGCTTTCCAGATCGGCACCTCTTGCGATCTGCGCCTTCATGATCTTATCCGTCTCTTCCAGAAGGATCGGGATGAACCGGAGTGCGATTGACATGATCATCGCAACCTCATGTACCGGAACACGGATCTTGTTCAGTGGTCCGAGTAATTCTTCAATTCCATCCGTCAGTTCATTCGGGGTCGTTGTAAATGTCATAAGTGACGAGCCGATAATCAGGTAGATCAGCCGGATTGCCATATATACCGCTGTCCTCAGACCTCCTTCTGTGATCGTAAAAATCCATGCATGGAACAACACTGCTCCGTCCCTTGTCAGGAATAAGTTGAACAGCACCGTGATCATCAAAAGCATGATGACCGGTTTTAACCCTCTTACAATAAAAGAAAACGGCACTTTTGATATCCTGATAACAAGGATCAGGAACAACGTCGTCATCACGTATCCCGGAATGCTGTTGAATAAAAACAGCGAGATCAGGTACAGCAGCGTTCCTACCAGTTTTACTCTTGGATCTAATCGGTGTAACACACTCTTTGCCGGATAATATTGTCCGATTGTAATATCTCTTATCATATCTTCTTCTCCAGTGCCCGCATAATCTCATCTGCTGCTTCTTCCACAGTCGTCACATTTACCTTTACCGGTAAACCTTTTTCTTTCAGGTCATGCATGATATATGTTACCTGCGGAGCTGCAAGACCAATCTTTTCCAGCTCCTGATAATGAGCAAACACCTCTTTCGGTGTGCCATTATACATCACTGCCCCCTTGTTCATCACAACGATCCGGTCCGCATATCTCGCAATGTCTTCCATGCTATGCGACACCAGAATCACTGTCATATCACTCTGCTTATGAAGGTATGCGATCTGATCCAGAATATCATCTCTGCCCTTCGGATCAAGCCCCGCCGTCGGCTCATCAAGGACCAGAACCTTCGGATGCATTGCCAGGACTCCGGCAATCGCTACTCTTCGTTTCTGTCCGCCTGAGAGTTCAAATGGAGAAGATTTATAATATTTTTCTTTTAAGCCTACCAGTTTCAATGCCTCCAGTGCACGTTTTTCGCACTCTTCTTTGCTCAGTCCCTGATTCTTCGGACCAAAACACACATCTGTCAGTACATCGATTTCAAACAACTGGTACTCCGGATACTGAAATACCAGTCCGACCTGATTACGGAGTGCGCGCATATCATACCCATTCTGGTAAATGTTCTCTCCATTATAATATAATGCACCATCCGTTGCCTTTACCAGACCGTTCAGATGTTGGATCAGTGTAGACTTTCCTGATCCGGTATGCCCGATGATCCCCACGAATTCTCCATGCGGGATTTCCAGACAAATGTCTCTGAGTGCATGTTTTTCATATGCAGTCCCGGGACTGTATATATAATTCAAATGTTCTATCTTAATTGCAATGTCTGTCATTTCTTCTCACCATTTTCACTTGTCAAACGTTCCACTGCCTCTACCAGTTCTTCTTTTCTCAGAATCCCTTTCGGAATATCCAGTCCGCGTTTTCTGAGTTCATCTGCCAGAATCGTCACTTGCGGCACATCCAGCCGGTAACTCTTTAATTCATCTACTCTGGAGAATATCTCTTTCGGTGAGCCTTCCATCACAACTTTTCCGTGATCCATCACAAATATCTTATCTGCATCTACTACTTCTTCCATGTAATGCGTGATCAGTATCACCGTAACCTTCTTCTGTTTTCTGAGTTTATGAACCGTCTTTAAGACTTCTCTCCTTCCGACCGGATCAAGCATTGCCGTCGGCTCATCCATAACGATACATTTCGGTTCCATTGCTACGACACCAGCGATCGCTACTCTCTGTTTTTGTCCTCCGGAAAGCTTATTCGGAGAATGATGCCGGTATTCGATCATCCCGACAGCTTTCAGACTTTCTTCCACCCGCTGCCAGATTTCATCCGTCGGAACTCCCAGGTTCTCCGGTCCAAATCCCACATCTTCTTCTACTACAGTGCCAATGATCTGATTGTCCGGATTCTGAAATACCATTCCCGCCGACTGTCTTACATTCCAGAGTTCATCCGGATCACTTGTATTCTTTCCATTCACCCATACAGAACCTTCCGTCGGCATCAGAATTGCATTCAGATGCTTGGCGAGAGTTGATTTTCCGGAACCATTATGTCCGAGAATTGCTATAAACTGTCCTTCTTTTGCTTCAATATCTACTTCATCAATAGCACGCGATGTCCCAATCACATTGCCTTCTTCATCACGTTTTTCATATTCATATACCAATTTTTCTGTCTGGATCATTTCCATCTGTCGTTTTCCTCCGCGTCATATGTGTTGGAAATTTACATACAGCGATCAGACGTATCTGATCGCTGTATGCCTGATTGCTATGATTGGTTACTATCTGCCGCCGTTTTATGCTTTCTCCGGTTCCGGATACTCTGTTCCCATTGTATCAACAGTTACCTTTTTCATCTTCTGTTCATCCAGTGGTCTGTCGCTGTAATCTGTATCTGTCTCAGCAATCTTATTCACAATATCCATGCCTTCGATGATCTTACCAAATGCAGCATATGCACCATCCAGATGTGGTGCTGCTTTATGCATGATAAAGAACTGTGAGCCTGCTGAATCCGGATGCATTGCCCTTGCCATAGAAAGCACGCCTTCTGTATGTGCAAGTTCATTTGCAAAACCGTTCTGAGCAAATTCTCCTTTGATCGAATATCCCGGGCCGCCCATTCCGGTTCCGTCCGGGCATCCGCCCTGGATCATGAATCCATTAATAACACGGTGGAAGATCAGTCCGTCATAATACCCTTTTTTCACTAAGGAAACAAAATTATTTACCGTATTCGGTGCAATTTCCGGATACAGTTCTGCTTTCATAATATCTCCGTTTTCCATCTCAATTGTAACGATTGGATTTGCCATTCTATTTTCCCCTTTTCTTTCTTAATTCAACTACTTTTTCAAAAAGCGCCGGCAAAAACCGACGCTTTCATTTTAGCGGATAAATCGTTATCCGTAAAGACTTCCATATGATTTTTATGGATTATTCACTTTTTCCAAAATAAAATCCTTCAAAATTATACTTGAATACACGGTAAATGAATTTTTCATAATCCATCTTATATGTTGCGATCGCCTTATGATCCGCATCATATTCCGTAAACGTTCCTTTCAGTCCGGAATCTGCAAGCACGTTATCCCCGATATTCTGTACGCTGCTGACGTATCCGGAATATGGCACTTTAAACGAATCCACCAGTTCAAATGTCCCTTCATTTTCACCTACCAGATATTTATAATATTTGGAATTCTTTCCGTCCACTGCCGAACTGGTCTTAAGTCCGATGGAAGACCAGTCATAATCCGGTCTTGTCTCGCTGATTCCGATATTATTATTAAACATATAGAGATAATACTGCCCGTCTGCAAGGCTTTCATCCGTCTCATATGTAATCGTATGCTGACCGCCCTGGATTGTAAAATTGCCTTTTTTATTCAATACGCAACTTACATAAGATGTATCATCCCAGAAATCCTTCTCACCGATCATGTAGGCAATCGACGGTTCATCATAAAGGTTGTCCACTTTAATGATCGTAGACGTCTCCCTGGAGCTTAACAGCACCGATCCATTTCCCATGTACTGGATCGTATTAATATGCATCCAGTCCAGTTCATCCGAGGAATTCTTCACACAGGTCTTCTTATAATCACCAAATAGGTCTTCCAGATCCAGTACCTCTGTCACTTCGCCTGAATTCACATCCAGCTTCAGCACGATATCCTCCACACTGTCCTGTGTGGTATCCGTTGCCAGGATCAGCATATTGCCATTTTCATCAAACACGTAATCGTGATGCAGACTGTAATCGCCAAGATTGTACACCTTTGTCACCTGTCCGAGACGGTTTACCTGTGCCATCTTCTTCTCGGAAATGCTGTAATACATGGAATTATCATCAAAGAGCAGCCTGTGGCTTCTGTATCCCAGAAGCGGCACCTCACCTCTTAACACTCCGCTGTTATCATAATAATACATGAAATCCATGGAACTGCTGTCATTACCTAATATCACATAAAGTCCGTCTTCCAGCTGATCCGCACTCTGTTTTATATCGGTATCAAGCTGTACCTTTTCCTCTCCGTACAGGCTTCCCATTTCGTATACGATTTCCTTTGTATTGGTAGATCCATCTTCGTTTGTCACATAAAAGGTAATTGTATTCTCCGTATCCGGAATCAGACCAATCACCTGGAATTCATGTTCTGTCTGATATTCCTCATCCTGATATACATCTCTGCTGAAATCAGAAATGTCATCGTCTTTTACATGGATCGTATAGGATACCTTTACCGCTGCATCCGTTTTAAAATATACATATAATGACTGTGTATTGGTTCCGAATGGATTATATTCGATCAGCATATTGTTCAGATTATAATCCTGTGACTCTTTCTTTTTTTCTAATTTTTCCGCAACTTTTTCCTGTTCTTCCTCATTATAGGTCTGCTTGATCTTTTCGTAGATCTTTTTCTGCTCTGTATTCATTACATTTTTCTCGTTATCCGATTTCTTCTGTTCTTGTTTTCCATCCGATTCCGAAGTGTTCTCTGTTTTGGTTGTGTTATCTGCTTTTGTGCACGCTGTCAGTCCCATCGCAAGTATCATAGCTAACATTCCTGCAGTCATGATTCGCTTTTTCACTTTTTCTGTCCCACCTTTTCTTTTATTTTTTCACGATTATAAATAATTATAACTCAAAAATGTGTGAAAATTATGAAATATGGTCATTTTCATTCTTTTTTCTTCTCTTTTATCTCATACACTACAATTCCACCCTTTTCTTCACAGCCGGTTTTCCACAGGTCTTTCAGGTTCAAACGGACTTTTTCCCCATAAGTAGCCACATCAATCCATGTTTCATGCTCCTCTTTTTCATATCCGACCACCAGGAACCAGTGCCAGATAAAATCTTTGTATTTTTCAGTGTTCGAATGACGGAGCATCAGATATGGAACCGGAAGTTCTTTGTCAATCTGTCCGCATATAATACGTTCTGCCTCATCCGCATCCCCTGTTCCGTCGAATTTTTCCATATGGATCTGATAATCTGTTCCACATCTTTCATTCACATTTGAAATATATTTTTCCAATCCCCCGATATACCACTCAGGCTTTTTCACTCCCTGAACTCTCGGCCGTATATACGGCTTCATGATCTGACTGAATTTTTTATAAGCTTCTTTGTCCATCCGTTCCAGATCAAATGGATACAGTTCTTTCATTCCTCTGTACTTTGCCAGATAGATGCAGCTGTCGCAGGCCGTTGCCGCCCCGCATCCTCCGACATTCATAACAATATTGGTAAACCAGTCCTGATTTCCACCAAATTCTCCATCAATCATAAAATAATCCAGTTCTTTTTTCATCTTTTTGTTCACCTGTCCTGTTTTCTTCTAAATGTATTCTAACACAATTCTCCCAAAATACCTACAGAAGAACTTCATCCCAGTATTTTCTTATAAATACCCCGGAATTTCAAATATACGATAAAAAAAGCAGGAACTACAACTTCTCAGTAATTCCTGCTCCGTATAGATATTTTATTATTTCATATAACTTATATTGATTATAAGCTTCTGGACATCTCTTCGCAGACTTTCATTGCTTCGATGATAGAACTTCTGAATCCGAGTTCTTCTAATGTACGAACAGCTTCAATTGTTGTTCCTGCCGGTGAGCAAACCATATCTTTTAATTCTCCAGGATGTTTTCCTGTATCCAGAACCATCTTGGCACTTCCGAGAACTGCCTGTGCTGCAAACTGATAAGCCTGTTTTCTTGGCATTCCACCAGAAACTGCTGCGTCTGCCATAGCTTCGATCAGCATAAATACATATGCCGGTGAGCTGCCGCTTACTGCTGTCACAACATCCATCAGACGCTCCGGAACGATCTCTGCACGGCTGAAGCTTTCCAGAAGGCTCTTTACATATGCGACCTCTTCTTCTGTAAGGTGCTCATTCGGGCAAACGGCTGTCATACCTTCTCCTACCATAGCCGGTGTGTTAGGCATTGTACGGACAATCTTTACTTCTTTTCCAAACTGTTCTGCAAGCCATGCAAGTGTCTTACCCGGTGCAATTGTAATGATAATCTGGTTATCTGTTACTACATCTTTGATATCTGCGATTACGCTTGCATAGAACTGAGGTTTTACAGAGAGGATAATTGTCTCTGCTTTTGAAGCAACTTCTTTATTATCTGCTGTTACATTGATTCCATATTCTTTCTGCGCTCTTTCTCTTCCAGGTGCAAAAAGATCTGCTCCGATGATCTCTTCTGCAGGAATTACATTATTCTTAATAATTCCACCCATGATTGCTGATGCCATGTTACCTGTACCAATAAATCCTAATTTCATCCTTAATTACCTTCCTTTTCAATATGATATTGTCTTATTAATTGTTCCAGCGCATGAATGATGATTTATGATTTGTAATGGATATTCTTCATGTGCTATTTGTATACGTTTTTTTAATTTGTATACAAATCATTTCTACAGTGACTATAACACTCCTTTTCAAAAAAGTCAACACACAACCTTGAATTTTCTTTAAAAACACGTTATAATTTGTATACAAATATAAAAGATGTATACTTTTTCATCTTCACATCCATTTTTTCTGGACGTATACCAAAAGGGGGAATCTGACATGGCAGAAAAGAGTCCGTCTCTCGCCACACAGGCTTATGAGACGATCAAAGAAAATATTATGAATCTTACCTATCCTCCGGGCATGGTCCTTACCGAAGCCATGCTCACCAAAGAACTTGGGATGAGCCGCAGCCCGGTCCGTACTGCGATCCAGATGCTGCAGGTCGAAGGGCTGATTGTTTCTGATTATTATAAATCTATGACTGTGAAAGAAATTACAGAGAAAGACATCAATGAAATCTATCAGTTGAGGGAATTATTAGAGGGGCCTGCTTTTCGCCTTATCTTTACGTCAGGCCGGTATGAAGAATACTCTTACCGCATAGAAGAAAAGATTGTGCGCATGTGTGCCGTTGCCGGTGATCTGTATGAATGGGAAATTGCAGATACCGCAATGCATATGGAGATTATCAGTATTCTGGATAATGAACGGATCAACCGGATCTATGAAAATAATCTGTCTGAACTCATCCGTATCGGGCAATACTCCATCCGTAACGGAATGAGGATTCCAAAGACAAATGAAAATCTCAAAAAAATGGTTGCATATATGCGGAAAGGCGATTATGAAAAGGCGTTTGAAATACTGAAAAACGATCATTTCGGTACCGGACGAAATACCGCTTTGAAAATGCATTGATCTACAGAATAAGAACCTGCCAATGGCAGGTTCTGTGTATTTATTATCTTATTATCTTTTTATCTTTTAAAATGTTCCAGCATGACCGGCATACATTTTTTCGAATACTCCCTCAGTGAATACTCTCCCTTATTCAGACACCAGTCCGAAACCAGAGCCCTTTCGCACATGGAATAATATCTGACCAGTTCGCTCACCGGGACTTCAGCAGATATCTCTCCACGTTTCTGTCCTTCATCGATCACACTGCTGATCAGCTTATAATACGTCCGGTTCTGATCCAGCAATGATCTGTGTCCCTGTGCCACAAGCTGTGTAGAATACAGAGATGCCAGAAGATCAATGTTGATCTTTTCTTCCATCATAGAATGTGCTTCATAATTCAGATACAGTAACTTATCATAACTGTTCATATCCGGATCCATTTTCTCTTTCAATATTTCATAATTATCATCCAGGATCATAGACAATGTATTCAGAAGCTCATCCTTTGTATTAAAATAATAATAGAAGGAACCCTTGGATGTTCCGGACAGATCAATGATATCATCCACCGTTGTTCCATTATATCCTTTCTCATAGAAGAGCTGCCACGCCGCAGCTACGATTCTGCCTTTTACGCTCTTTTGATTTTCAGTTTCTATCGTCATTTTTATTCTCCTTGTCCACCCTCATCTTGAATGATTTCAGTATAACATATGTATCTTTCAAGTGTATATACCGAATCACTTTTCCCGTCCTGTAAGCTTAATATTTCACTTCAAAACTACTTTCCGTTTCTGTTTCCTTCTCTTCGGTATCAATCCAGTCGATCTGGATGAACTGATTCCTGTTCAGTCCTTTCATCAGTTCGAAGATCATGGTCTCTCTTCCCTGTACTTCCATTACTACGGTTCCGTCATATTCATTTTTTACCCATCCGGTCAGATTCATTGATCTTGCCAGATATTTGGCAGTATAACGGAAACCTACTCCCTGCACTCTTCCGTGAAATACCATGTGTTTTCTTACATCCGCCATTTTATCTTCTCCTAGACTATGAGAAACACGCTCTGCGAGTTTCTCAAGTTATCGCAACAGTCGCCAAGGTCTCGTGCAAGCACTGACTTTTGCTCGTTGTTCGCGTAAATAAGAATCAGGGTACTGCTTTTGCACAACACCCTGGATATCTTCCGCTATATGATCTGTCTTTATGATTCATTCCTGTTCAAAAGTCTTATTCACCAGTCTGGTATATTCCTCGTAAGCCTCTACACCTTCAAACGACTCCTTCAGGGCATCCCGGATTCCAATATAATACCAGCCGATAATCCCTTTATCCTTCATTCTGAAACGGTTCCACAATTCTTCTCCGTATACCGGATAATCTCTGTCGATATCCCTCATATTCGAAAGCTTGTCTGCAAGTCCTACCATCTGCACTTCTTTTGGTGCGGTACGGATATGCTCGATCGTTGCTGATTTCCGTTCCATCCATGTCTTGGATTTGTCTTCGCTTTCCTGTGCCACAATTCCTGCTACCCGTTCTGAAAATTCTTCTGCCAAAAGTTCTCTCGATACTCCTGCACAATCTTCGATTGTATCATGAAGAACCGCTGCACTGATGATCTCCTCGTCCTTCGTCATCGTTGAGACAATATCCCCCACTTCGATCGGATGCACAATATATGGTCTGCTTGTCCCTTTCCTGAACTGTCCTGCATGTGCTCTCGTGGCAAATTCAATTGCCTTATTAATCATAATGGTACCTCTCTTTTATCACGTCTGGCTTTTGGAACCGGTCTTCTACGGTCCTGCTGGTTATTGTTATATAAATAATATCACCTAACACTTTAAATGACAATGATTTCAGTATATAATAGAAGAAAAGTTAATTGATCAGGGGAGAAAAATTATGGAACAAAAGACTATTTTAATCACAGGGGCTTCCCGAGGTATCGGGAAAAGCATTGCTTTACGATTTGCATCGCGCGGATATCACACCTTTTTAAATTGTTCTACTTCTGTAGATGAACTGAAAAAGCTCCGCGCTTATATCCGTAAAAAATATCACACACCTTGCACGATCGTTGTCGGGGATGTCGGCAATCCAGACCATGTAAGAGCCATATATAACCGTATCTATCATGACTGTTCACACCTTGATGTTCTTGTGAACAATGCCGGGATTTCTCATATCAATCTCTTATCCGATATGACAGATGAAGACTGGAATCATATTATTCAGACCAATCTTTCTTCTGTATTTTACTGTTGCCGGCAGGCCATCCCTCCGATGGTGTCAAAGCGTTCCGGTAAGATCATCAACATTTCTTCGATGTGGGGTCTCTCAGGCGCTTCCTGCGAAGTTGCATACTCCGCATCCAAATCCGGTATCAACGGATTCACAAAAGCTCTAGCGAAAGAACTGGCACCAAGTAATGTCCAGGTGAATGCAATCGCATGCGGTGTCATCGACACCTCTATGAACGATCAGCTCACACCCGAAGAGCGAAAAGCCCTGGAAGATGAAATTCCTGCCGGACGTTACGGAACTCCTAAGGAAATTGCCCAGATGGTATGGAATATTGTACATGCTCCGGAATATATGACCGGACAGATCATCGGGGTTGACGGAGGATTTTTATAAAACTTCTTATCTTTTTAAATATGCGGAGCTGCCGCAAAAACAGATTATTTATCTGTATTTGCGGCAGCTCTGCATGTTTTCTATATGATTATAACACTGCCGGATCACTCTATATCAAGTTCTACCGGACAGTGATCCGATCCCATGATCTCCGTATGAATGACGGCATCTTTCAGACGTGGTTTCAGACTCTCTGATACGCAGAAGTAATCAATCCGCCACCCTGCATTCTTCTTTCTTGCACTGAATCTGTAGGACCACCATGAATATATTCCTTCCTTTTCCGGATAAAAGTAACGGAATGTATCAATAAATCCTGCATTTAAAAGATCTGTAAATTTCCCGCGTTCTTCATCCGTAAATCCTGCATTTTTACGGTTTGTCTTCGGGTTCTTCAAGTCTATTTCCTTGTGTGCTACATTTAAATCCCCGCAAAAAATAACCGGTTTCTTCTTTTCCAGTTCTTTGAGATAAGCAAGGAATGCATCTTCCCACTGCATTCTATAATCCAGTCTTGCAAGCTCACTCTGTGAATTCGGTGTATACACGGTAATGAAATAGAATTCCTCAAATTCCAGCGTGATCACCCGGCCCTCTTTGTCATGTTCTTCGATTCCCAGACCATAACTTACCGATACCGGTTCTTTCTTTGTAAAAATGCCGGTACCCGAATATCCCTTCTTCTCTGCATAATTCCAATACTGATGATATCCGGGCATATCCAGTTCTAACTGTCCTGCCTGCATCTTTGATTCCTGAATGCAGAAAATATCTGCATCTAATTCATTAAAAACATCCATAAATCCCTTCTGTACACACGCACGGATTCCATTGACGTTCCACGATATAAACTTCATATATTCCTCCCGGCTTTTTCCCGTCCTTTTTTGCGGACAGTACTTTTACTTTCTCTGACATATATCTTATCTGTTTTATTCTATTCTTAATAATATACTTTTCTTAAGAACAATCCCCTTGCCGGAGCCAGAAATCCTGCAAGGCTTCTGTCCTCTGCCGCAATTACGACCGGAAGCATAGACGCATCCCTCTTGCCTGCACCTATCTCCAGAAGCGTTCCCGTCAGGATTCTTACCATGTGATACAGGAAACCGGTACCATAATAAGTAATTCTTACCTTTTCCCCGCTCCTGACGATCTTAATATTCGTAATCTTACGAACCGGATCTTTACATTCCTTGTCATCTGTAAAACTGGTAAAGTTCTTCGGTCCAATCAGATATCTGGTCGCATCACGCATTGCTTCGATATCCAGCTTTTCAGGATAATGATAACAATATCTTCTTGAAAATACATCCGGCTTTTCACGGCAGTCGATGTAATATTCATATTTCTTCCCCTTCGCACTTTTTCGCGCATGGAATCCATTCTTTGCCAGTTCTACTTTCACAATACGGATATCTTCCGGAAGATATCTGTTCAGCGAATCTTTCAGTTCTTTCGTATCATATAACTTAGACAGTTTCACACTTGCGACCTGTCCACGTGCATGTACACCTGCATCCGTTCTTCCTGATCCATCTATATGCACACGGTATCCGACTAATTTACCAATACTCCACTCCAGAATATACTGTATTGTATTGTCTGTTGTGGCCTGTCTCTGCCATCCCTGATACCGGCTTCCGTCATAGGAAATAGTTAACTTATATGTTCTCATATTATTTCACCCAATCTATTCTAACAAGCTATTTTAAATACACATCTATTTATAACAAATCTGATCCTCTTTTGAAAAAGGGAGAAGCAAATACTTTTGCTTCTCCCATATATTTTATCACTTTATTACTTTATAAGCAATTCCTTCTTACTCCAATATTCATCCAATATTCATTATCCAGTCTGGCAGATTCTGCATTCCCATTCCATATCGGATTTATTTTAATATCTTTTTTAATTCGTCCATAAATGTACTGACATCCTTAAATTCTCTGTAAACGGATGCAAAACGGACATAAGCAACCTCATCGAGTGTTTTTAATTCATCCATAACAGCCTCACCGATCGCACTGCTCGGGATCTCTTTTTCTTCCATGCTAAATACTTTTGTTTCTATTCTGTCGACAACTTTCTGGATATCTGCCGTTGCAACAGGTCGCTTGTAACAGGCACGAACCACGCCATTCTCTACTTTCCGGCGGTCATACTGTTCTCTGGTATTATCCTTCTTTATTACTGTCAGCGGAATTGTCTCTACTTTCTCATAAGTAGTAAAACGTTTCCCACATATATCACAGGAACGGCGGCGTCTGATACAGCTTCCGTCTTCCGCCGGTCTGGAATCAATCACTCTTGTATCCGGATTATTACAATATGGGCATTTCATCTGATTCGTTCCTTTCTGTCCTTTATAGCGGTTCAAGTACAGTATATCTTTTTCAAAAAGAGAAGTCAAACACATTTCCGTTCTATTTTCTGTTATTTTTTCTTATTTTTCTTCATGTATCTCTACCAGAATCAAATCCGGACCGATTCTTTTGATGCAGGAAAATGGTATGATATACTCTGTTCCATCTCCAAAAAAATTACACCATTTTCCACCTTCCGGGACTACAAGTGCTTCAATACAGCCTTTGCAGTCATCAATGATCAGGTCATCGATATATCCAAGCTTCTTGCAGTCACAGCAATTGATCACTTCTTTTTTGGCCAGTTCGCGCAGCCGGACTTTGGACATCTGTTTTCCACCTCCCTGTCAGACACTGCATGACTTATCCGCATTGTAAAGTACCTGTTCCCTTTACTATATGCATCTGCTCCTTATTCTGATCGTCTGTAAGAATACAAAAACCCGCACATTCACAGTTTTCACCATGTCTGTGCAGGTTTTTATCCCGCTTTTGCAAGCAGCCGGTCCTTCTGATCTTATAACCTTTATCTGATCAGTGTACCTGTCTTTCCTTTGAGTGCTTCATCCAGCTTATCAAAAGATGTGATCAGTGCACTTCTTCCTTCTCTCTTTTCAAGAAATTCTACAGCTGCTCTGAACTTCGGATACATGTTATATTTTCCGAAATGTCCTTCTTCCATATAGGCTTTTGCCTGATCAACGCTGATCTCTCCCAGTTCTTCTTCCTCCGGTCTGTCCATGTTGATCTTAACTTTTTCAACACTTGTAAGAATGATGAGTGAATCCGCATCGGTCTCTTCTGCCATCTTTCCGGCTGTCAGGTCTTTTTCGATTACCGCACTTGCACCTTTCAGACGGTGATCCTGCTCTAATACCGGAATTCCGCCTCCACCACATGCAACGACAATCTGATCTGCATCCAGCAATGCTTTGATCGCATCAATCTCTACGATGCTGACCGGATTCGGAGCTGCAACGATACGGCGGAATCCTTTGCCAGGTTCTTCAACAACATAGTTCCCTTTTTTGCGTTCTGCACTTGCTTCTTCTACATCCATATAGCGGCCAAGTACCTTGGTCGGTGTATAAAATGCTTCATCGTACGGATCAACGATTACCTGTGTCAGGATTGTGCTAACGGTTCTGTAGATTCCGCGATCCATTAATTCCTCGCGGATCGCATTCTGAAGGTCATATCCGATATATCCCTGACTCATGGCAGAACATACAGACATTGGGGCTGCCGTGTAATCTTCATGCTCTTTTGCGAATTCATTCATTGCTGTATGGATCATACCGACCTGTGGCGCATTACTGTGTGTGACCGCAACCTGATATCCCTTTTCAATCAGATCACCGATCACTTTTGCGGTCTTCTTAACTGCTTCTTTCTGTTCTGGTAATGTCGTACCAAGTGCTCTGTGTCCTAATGCAACTACAACTCTTTTTTTCATAATCTATACCTCTGCTTTTCTAGTATTTTTCTACGAAATAATATAAGAGAATTATAGTATTTTTGCATATAAAATGCAATATTTTTCTGATTATAGTCTGTCAAAATCTATATCCTGCAGTTCTGTAAATGCCCGGATCGTCGGATATTCTCCTTCCACTTCCCCAAATCCATATGACGCAAAGATCATCGGTACTTCTGCTTCCTTACATGCATTGGCATCCCCCTGGGTGTCTCCTATATACACTGCTTCATCCAGTCCGTTTCTTTCCATAATGATACGGATATTTTCACCTTTTAATCTGCCTGTATAAGCCGGGCAGGTGAAATCTTTGAAATACTCACCCAGTCCGGAATTCTGCAGAAATGCTTCGATGTATCCGTCCTGACAGTTACTTACTATATACAATGGATATTTTTCACTCAATGCCTTGATCGTCTCTGGTACACCAGCATAGATCACACACGGACCGTCTGCTACCAGTTCATTTTCATATGCCATCATCCTGCCGAGAAGTTCCATCCTGTCTTTTTCCGGCATTTCCGGGAAGAGACTTTCTGCAATCGCATCCATCGGCTTTCCAAATTCTTTCTGCAGACCTTCTGCGGTTAAGATCTCGTGACCTTCCATCTCCTCCTGCAATACTTTATTCCATGCAACCGCAACTTCCTTTGTCGAATCCCACAAAGTTCCGTCTACGTCAAATATAATTCCTTTCATTTGTGCCTCCGTTATCTTTTTTTAATAATCGCTTTTTCATAGTATACTATTTTCATACCTTTCCTACAAGAGCAGACTCTTATGAATCTTTCTCCTGCATTCTTTTTTATTTATACAATGTTTCCTGCTGTTTTCAGATTTCTTCATATCCACAGGATAATTGCTGTGTTATACTGGACTTAGTTTATAGCAGTTCCGGATATGCTGCTATGTAATACGACCGGACTGCGAAAGGAGAATGGATATGAAAGTTATTGTAATCGGACCAAGGGGAAAAATGGGAAAATTAATCACACAGGTCGCTGCCAGCCGTGAGGATATGGAACTCGTCGCCGGGATAGCACCAAAAGGACGTGACTACGTAGGAAAGGATCTCGGAACTGTCGCAATGACAGGATCGGAACTCGGCGTTCCTGTGACAGACGATCTGGAAAGCGTGATTGACTCCTGTGATGTCATCATTGATTTTTCAACAAAAGAAACGGCTATGGAAGTCCTGGATCTTGCCATTGCACATAAGAAAGCGCTGGTATGCGGTTCCACCGGATTCTCTGCCGAAGAGATGAAACGATTTGAGGATGCCGGAAAGCAGATTCCGATGCTTTATGCCGCCAATACTTCAAAGCTTGTCAACATTATGAACAAGCTCCTGGAACTCGTAACCACAACATTAAAAGATGAGATCGATATCGAGATTCTGGAAATGCATGATCAGTGGAAAAAAGATGCTCCAAGCGGAACTTCCAAAGAAATGGGTGAGATCATGGCTCATGCTCTTGGGAAAGAACTAAGTGATATCGCGGTCTATGGACGCGAGGGAGAATCTCCTCGTGAACCCGGAACGATCGGTTATCATTCTCTCCGTGCAGGAAACATTCCAAGCAGCCATACGGTATTCTTCGGAGGCATGGGAGAACGGCTCGAGATCACACATCATTCCTATAACTGGGAATGCTTTGCGAGAGGTGCATGTGACTGTGCAGCTTATCTTGCCGGAAAAGGTCCCGGATTCTATTCTATCAAAGATGTACTTGGGCTTTAATACTTTCGTATACACAAAGCGGCTTCACCGGATGGTGAAGCCACTTTTTTATAAATTATCCAACGAGTCCCTCAACTTCTTCTTTAGACATCACACCCATGTCTCTTTTCACAACTTCTCCTTCGTTAAATACAAGAAATGTCGGAATGGACATTACACGGTACTGTCTTGCAAGTTCCGGTTCCTGATCTACATCAAGCTTACATACTTTGATATCTGTATGCTCTTCTGCGATCTCTTCCATAAGTGGTCCCATTGTCTGGCAAGGTCCGCACCATGTTGCCCAGAAGTCAACAAGTACCGGTACTTTTGATTCTAATACTTCTTCCTTAAAGTTGTCTTTTGACAAATGTACAATTGCCATATCTATTTCCTCTCTTTCGTAATGACTGTTATCATGTAACTATATGCTTATTATAACCGATTCCCCAAAGTTATCCATATATATTCTATAAAATATTCTGAAAAAATTATTCAACAATGATTTTATATGATGCTTCAAATTCCGCTCCCGCTGCCAGTGTATTTTCCCAGTCTCTGTCTTTTAATTCTCCGTCAAATATCTCACTGTCACAGCGTCCATACCATGGTTCAATACATACAAACGGTGCCTGTTTTTTCGGCGGTGACCAGATTCCGGCCAACGGTGCGTCAAATTCCACTGCCAAATATTCCTTCTTCTGCGGATCCATAAGCACTACTTTCTGAATCTGGTGGTCTTCGATCACCAGTGCATCTCCGTCAAAGAGATGTTCATCAATCGGAAGGCATCCGTCTGTCAGCTTATATTCCTTCTTCTGCGTCGTAACGACACCACCTTCTCCAAATACGGTATTCACCAATGCTTCCGGTGCTTTTCCCTGTCCGTCACGGAATCCCAGATAATACGCAGACTGTTTCTCACCTTCATGAAGCGGACAGAAAAATGCTGGATGTGCACCAATTGCAAAATGCATCTCCGTATCATTTATATTCTTAACTTTCCACAGCACACTGACCGAAGCATCTTCCAGTCTGTATCCTATCTCCAGATGAAAATGAAATGGATATACTTTATATGTCTCTTCTGTATCTTCCAGTGCAAACCATACTTCATCTGCACTCTGGCTTACCAGTGAAAATTCCATGTCTCTGGCAAATCCATGCTGGTTCATCGGATATTCTTTCCCCTCATGTCTGTAAACTTTATTCTTTACTCCTCCTACGAATGGAAATAATACCGGTGATGTCCGTCCCCAATATTTCGCATCTGCATTCCAGAGGTATTCCTGCTCTGTTGCTTTCTTTTTCAATGACCGGAGTTCCGCTCCGTGATAATTTACGATAACTTCGATCTGATCATTTTCCAATTTGATCTGTTCTGTATTTTTCTGCATGTTTCAATTCTTTCCTTTCTTTATCTCTTTCCCGTTCAGCACCGCCGATATCAGACCGTCATGACCGTCATAGACCAGCTTCAGAGAGAAGAACGGTGCTTTCTCAGCGAGCAGCCGGAGGAAGATCTTGTCCCCTTCCCAGATGTGTAATGATTCGATCTTATCGATATCCACCCATTCCAGTTCTCCTTCGTCACATGCAATCGGTTCTCCTTCGAATCCATCTGCAGTGAATAAATGCATGTATTCCGTCACACCATTTCCAGATACAAATGTAACGATTCCGCAGAACCGATAGGACGTCAATGTATATCCGGTCTCTTCTTTTACTTCTCTTAAAATGCATTCTTCCGGACTTTCGTCTTTCTCGAAATGTCCGCCGACACCGATCCATTTGTCCTTATTTACATCATTCTTCTTTACCGTACGGTGAAGCATCAGATATTTTCCGTCTTTTTCGATATAACATAATGTACTGAGCCCTGTCACACTTTTCTCCTTTCCCTTACATATCATCCACTTCAGCCTTTCCCATATATTCTGCCTTTATTTTCTTACATGGATTATGATATGATAGATATCTACAATCATATGTATTATCATTATACGCTATATCACAGGAGAATTGCAATGAACCGTACGATACAATATATAATTACAGAAAAAGACAGTGGACTGCGCATCGAACAGTTTTTAAGACGCAGGGGCTATTCCGGACAGAATCTTGCTGAAATCAAACGCATGCCCAAAAGTATTCTTGTCAATGGCGTACATTATTATATGCGCCAGACACTGACTGCCGGAGATATCCTTCAGGTTATCATCTGCGAGACAAAAAATTCCGAAAAGATCCCGCCTGTTGAGATCCCACTGGACATCATTTATGAAGACGAGGACATCATCGTAATCAACAAACCGGCCGGCATGCCGATCCATCCGTCCATGAACAATTATTATAATTCGCTTGCCAATGCGCTCGCATGGTATTATCAGGAACAGGGAAAACCTTTTATCTTCCGCTGCTGTAACCGTCTGGACCGGGACACTTCCGGTCTGACTGTTGTATCCAAACATCTGGTCAGCGGAAGTATTCTTTCAACTATGACCAAGAACCGCGAAGTGCACCGGGAATATCTTGCCGTAGTAAAGGGCAGTGTCACACCTCCGGCCGGAACAATCTGTGCTCCGCTTGCCAGAAAAGAAGGCACCATCATCGAACGCACGGTTAATTTTGAACACGGTGAAGAAGCCATCACACATTACCGGCTTGTAAAAGAAGCCAACGGACACAGTCTGGTCTCTCTGAAGCTTGAGACCGGCCGGACACATCAGATCCGCATCCATATGAAATATCTTGGTTTTCCACTGATCGGAGATTACTTGTATAACCCAGATATGGAGCACATGAACAGACAGGCACTGCATTCCCATCATATGGAGTTCGCCCATCCGGTCACAGGAGAATGGATGTCATTTACTGCTCCGCTGCCTGCAGATATGGCAAATGTTATGACAGATAAATGATAATAAAAAAAGAGCATTATGATATGCCGCATTTTTGTCTCAACGGTATATCTGCTGCTCTTTTTTTAATCTTTATCATTATTTCTTATTCTTTTTTGACGCTTCATACACTTTCAATTCATCCAGTGCCTGTCCACCCATCAGATACAGTGCTCCGATATTGAAAATGGTCATCAGCCCGATTCCGACATCTCCCAGATCCCATACAAATGTATAGGTTGCAATTCCACCGATGAACAGCATCACGAGTGCGAGTACTTTATATGCTGTCTGCCAGCACCATTTATCACCGAACAGATAAGCCACATTACTTCTTGCATAGAAGAGGATTCCCAGGAATGTCGAGAAGCTGAACAGGAATAAAGTTACTGCAATGAAGATCACTCCGAATTCTCCCAGATGATACTTCATCGCTGTCTGCAAGAGATCCATTCCTTCTTTTCCTGCCACCAGTTTCTCCGGTGCCAGAAGCATGATCATGGCCGTACAGCTACAGATCACAATCGTATCTATGAATACTCCGAGTGCCTGTGTAAATCCTGCTTTTACCGGTTTGTCACATTCTGCCGCCGCTGCCGCACATGGTGCGGAACCGGATCCGGCTTCATTTGAAAACAGTCCGCGCTTTACTCCATTCATCAACACGGCTCCGAATCCACCCGCTACTACCTGACGGGCTCCGAATGCCTCCTGGATAATCCTTACAAATACTCCCGGAAGACTTCCAATATTCGTTACGATGATGAAGATTGTAATAAAGAAATAACATACCGCCATAAACGGAACCATCAGATCCAGCACTTTCACTGTGGCATTTTTACGAAGTACAATGACAGCCGCAAGGATTACCAGCACAATCGTCGTGTAAAGCGGCGGGATCGAAAATGCATTTTCAAAAGAAGCCGCTACCGAATTACTGATCACCTGGCTGATCCCACACCAGCAGATCAGTCCGGATACAGCAAATAACACCGATACCAATACACGTTTTTTCTTTTTTCCTGTCCTGCCTTCTATATAATCATGGATATAATATGCCGGGCCTCCGCGGAATCCACCATACAGGGGATCTTTTTCTTTATGAATCTGTGCAAGCGTTGCCTCTATGAATGCAGTTGACGATCCGATCAGTGCCGTCACCCACATCCAGAAGACAGCTCCTGCGCCTCCGGCCGATACTGCCGCAACTACACCTACCAGATTCCCCATGCCGACACGGGTTGCCGTTGATACGATCAATGTCTGGAAGGTAGACAGACTGTTCTTGTCATCCTTTTTACCGGTCAATGCCACCACCATATCCGGGAACAGGCGGATGGGAAGTCCCCTTGTACGGATCGTGAAGTAGATTCCCGCCGGGATCAGCAGGATGATCAGCAGCGAGATCCCGACACTTCCGCCGCCCGGAAGCGGTATCTGTAACAAATCCCCCCACAAAAAACCATATATCCGTTCTATCAAATTAACTATCATAGTATAAATATCCTTTCAAAATCTCAGGACTTTAAAGCACTACACTTTAAAGCCCTGAACTATATCATACTATATTCTGCTTTGTATTGCAAATTCAAACTGCATTTCTATCTCTTTTTCTGCGTTTTTCCTTTAATCGATCAGATCATTCTGAAATCTGGACAAATGCTCGTATGGCAGGATCAGACGTCCCCGGTAAAGTCCACATCCATCATTGATCAGACTGTTATTGACCGCAGAAAACATATTCACATCCAATTCTGCAAGATTCAGATTCAGCAGTTTCATTCCCCTCTCATAGGCCTCATCAAAATACTGACATTCGCCCTCCGGGATCGCGTCTCGCCTTGCCCTGTCGTGCTCCTGCTCTTTCTCATATCCAATATGATTTGCCGTACCGATCTCTGCAACATCATCCATCATTTTCGTCCTGAGCTGTACCTCCATATAACACCTGGAGCTGTTATCATAGAAGGTAATATGAAGAGACTGATAATTGTTCAGGCTGCTGCTGCAGATATAATCTCTGTAATATGGTTTCACCGACTCGTTCAGAAGCGGGGATGTACTCTCCTTAATTCCCATAGCCGGTTCCGCACTGAATCCCTGTTCCTCCAGGAAACCAGGAAGGGCATTTGCGATCTGATATAGATATTTCCGTTCCTGTTCTTCCCTGTCCTCTTCACTGTTCAGATGACATCTCGGAACAGAAATGATAATTCTGTAAGCGATTAAATCTCTAAAGCAACGTAATCGTTTCTTTAGTTCTGCCACACTTGGATACTCTCCATATTCCTCATAATAATCATAGATGAATTCCACAATATATCCGTTGAATTTCTCTTCTGCACGGATCAGTGACTTGATCCTTCCCTTGAAAGTAAATGCCATAAACGGATATTCCTGTGCCATGTATTTGTAGAATTCTCTCATCTTCTGCGACTGGGCTGTCAGGAAGTCATTATGTTCCAGCAATTCCTGAATCTGTAACAGGAAATTACAATGAATCATGTCAATTTCATTTCCTGTCATTTTGGCATCTTTTCTCAGGTCTTTGATGTAATTATGAAGAATCCGGAGCACTGTATCTCCGGAATAGAGATAATCATTTAATGATACCATGTCTGTCACCTTCCTCTTTTGTCAATCTTCTTTAACGCTTCTGATACATTCTCAATATCCGGATCAGATTCTCCGGATCTACCGGTTTGGATATATATGCATTCATTCCGGCCAGACTGCAGCTTTCTTTACTTTCTCTTTCCGACTGTGCGGTCATTGCAATGATCGGGATTTCTTTCCCTCCATTTTCTTCCATGAGCCGGATATTCCTTGCGGCTTCTATTCCATTCATCACAGGCATCATGATATCCATCAGTATTGCACCGTAATACCCCTTTTGTCTACCTTCATATTTCTCTACAGCCTCTTTGCCGTTCCATGCTTTCTCTACGCTTATCCCTGCATCCGCCAGATAGAATTCTGCAATTTCCATATTGATATCATTATCTTCTACCAGTAATACACGCATTTCCGCCAGGTCATCTTTTCCGTCTTCTATATTATCAACCGCCTGCTGCGTTTCCTCTTCTGCCAGACAAAATGTCAGCCGGAATGTGAATTCACTGCCCTCTCCTAAGATACTACGGACACTGATGGTACCATTCATCTTATCAATCAGACCTTTAACAATCGACATTCCAAGTCCGGTTCCTTTATACTGCGTTCTCGCATCCGCCTTTTCCTGCGTAAACGGCTGGAACAATTCCTGTTCCATATATTCCCTGCTCATACCGATTCCACTGTCTGCGATCCTGAATTCATACAAAACATTCTTACCGTCACACGAAATCTCTGTCGCATAAGTATCAATGGTTCCATTTTCTTTATTGTATTTGACTGCATTGCCAAACAGATTCATCATGATCCTCTGGATCTGGAGTGCATCCCCTTTCAGCATAGTATGCTGAATATTTTTCCTGTGCTTACGGTGTGTAATTCCCGTTTCTTCCAGCTGTCCCTGCATCAGCACCGCGACTTCTTTCATAAGCTCTTCCAGATCAAACGGTTCCTCATGCACTGTCAGATGTCCCGATTCAATCTTACTCATATCAAGTACATCATTCACCAGATCCACCAGATGTCTTGTTGAAATCTCGATCTTATCTACCGAATCTTCCAGCTTATCCTGATTGTTCCAGTTCTTTCGGATCACCTGTATCATTCCCAGGATTCCATTGATCGGAGTCCGCAGGTCATGACTCATACGGTTCATAAATTCTGTCTTCGTCTTACTTTCCATATCTGCCTTCTCATAGGCAATCTGTAATTGTTCTTTTTCTTTCTGATCCTTTTCATGGAATTCTGAAGTATTCCGGAACATAATGATTCCGCGAACCACTGTATGCTCCCGTTCCTTCCCGCTATCATAGACTGTATCCTGCGACATCAGTACTGTCTTCTGGATCCAGATTTCTTTTCCGTCTTTGTTCCTTTCCTGATATTCCACAGTCACCTGCTTCTCACCGGCATAAAAGCGATCCAGAAGACTCTTTGATGTATCTATGATCTTATACGTTTCCAATGTATCTTCTGTAATATACTGCCGTATTTTCCTGCAATATGCATCATACGAACACGGAAGTTCTCCCTGAAAGTCAAATATGCGCTCTTCTTTCTTTTTATGATGAAATATCTGTTCCAGACGATCCTGTGTCAGATTCACTGTATACAAAGCTTCTGCTGTTTCAAGAAGCGCTTCTACATAATTACTATTTTCCAGAATGGACTGCTTCATCTGCTCATAATACTGTTCCAGATGCAGCCTCTCATCTTCCAGCACCCGCTCCATGTCATGAAACACTTCAAATCCAACGATAAAGTGATGCAGTTCACCGGCTGCCGTATCATCCAGACGCAGAAATGTCATGCGGCCTCTTAGTATCTCTTCCCCTTTCTTCCTGCAATAGGGAAGTTCATATTTTGCACTTTCTTCTTTCTTTTCCGAAAGACTGGAAATGATATATGGAATCTGAAGCCGTTCCCACATTCTTTTTCTTGATGAATCATCTGCAAGTTTCTGCACGATCTGTTCTACCGCTCCTGAATAACTTCCATCATCTGCAAGGAAGAAATTCGAGCTTGCACGTAAAACTGTATACTGATCCTGCAAAGCATCACAGTACAGACAGTCCGAAAATTGAAATCCCTGCTGTCTGATTCCATCCAGGATCTGTATATGAAGTGCCCGGCGGTCCGCTGCCTCTTTTATCTTCGCCTGATTCTTATCTACATACATATTCTTATCGGCATACCGGAAGAGTTCCCGCATCGTACATCCTTCAAAATCTTCCGCCAGTGCATATCCTGCCGCATAACTGAGCGGCATCTCCGGATGTTCTTTGGAATACTCTGCAATTTCCAAACGGATTTTTTCCAATATTTCCCGTACCTTTTCATGATCCACACACTCAAGTACGGCAATAAACTCATCTCCGCCGTCCCGCCCTGCAAAATATTCTTCCGGCAGCGCTTTTCTTAACTGCACCGCAAATGAACGGATATACGCATCCCCTTGATCATGTCCGAGCCTGTTATTAATAATACGCAGATTATTCAGATCGAATACACACAATGCTACTGATCCATCCGTACATTCCGGCATTTCTCCGTCCAAGATCTCCTCACAGCGGTTCTTATTCGGAAGTCCGGTTGCCTCATCCAGATAGACTTTTTTCTTAAGTGCTTTATTCTGCGCCGCGTATTTTACAGCCTTGATCAGTTCATATGCCAGAAGACACACCAGACCGATAATATCTGCGATCACTATCTTTTCCAGCAGTTCCAGTGCAGTTGCTTTCTTCTGTGCATACTTTTCCGCAAGCCCGGTTGCTTCATCACAGATTACGAAGAACGCTTCGCTTTTTTCTATGATTTCTGTATTCTCGTAGCCCTCTTTACGCACTTGCCGGATCTCTTTTTTCAGCTCCTGAAAATGGTCATCCAGTTCCTTCATCTTCTTCTGAAATGCACGGTCATCCAGATGTACCAGATGCAGTTCATCACTCCCATACCGAAGTCCTTCTATAAACGAAGATACTGATTCAATCATCTCATCCTGCGGTTCTTTTGCATCCTCAAGTTTGATAATACGCTGTGTCTTTCCACGGACCAGTCCGGCGTAATTTACGACACGGGCTGTTCCCTGAATCTTACTCACCAGAACCATGATCGTCAGAAACAGTGCAATCAATATGACTGTCAGAACCGTCATCAGTCCTCTTGTTATTTTTGAAATCTTTTTATCCATATCTCCCCTAAAAATCACATCATTTTTATTCTCTTGCTTCCATTCTTTTCAGCTCCGGCAGTACCGTACAAAGCATCGTGATAAAGCAGATACTTCCACCGATCACATTCGAAACCGGCTCTGCAAGAAATACCCCATCCGTTCCCATATGCAATGCATACGGCATGAAATAAGTGAGCGGAACTACAATTACCACTTTCCGGAGTATTGAGAAAAAGATTGCCTGTTTCTTTTTATTCAATGATTTGAATACTGTCTGCCCCATGTACTGCAGATCCATGAAAATGAATGCGGCAAAATACTGTCTGAGTGCAGGTACCGCATCTTTTAACAAGATCTTATCAGAACTGAAAATACGGATAAGCACTTCCGGAATTACAATAATACTCCCCCACATCACAGCGGTATAGAGAAGGATCATAACAGCAAGCACTACCATCGCCTTTCTCACACGTCCGGGACGGCGTGCGCCGTAATTATAGCTCAGGATCGGTGAGGTACCTTCATTCATCGCATGGATCGGTGTCTCCACAAACTGTCGCACACTGGTAACGATCGTCATAACCGAAATGTAGATATCTCCTCCGGTAACGGAAAGTACATGATTGCAGCAGATCGATACCAGGCTGTTCGTAAGCTGCATAATAAATCCTGCCATTCCAAGACTTACAATATTCCTGGCATATCCGATACATGCTCCAATCTCTTCCCTTCGCAAAAGCCGGACTTTCAATTCTGCCCTTCTTGAAAGGAAGAAATATACAAACATTGCGGATATCGTCTGTGACAATACCGTTGCAATTGCTGCTCCTCTTACGCCGAGTCCAAGGATAAAAATAAATATCGGATCCAGGATCAGATTTGCAGCTGCTCCGACAGCAACCGAAGACATCCCTATCAGCGAGTATCCCTGTGCATTAATGAACGGATTCATTCCCACTGCGATCATCGAAGGTACTGTACCGATCAGATAGATCATCATATATGGATATGCATAGACCATTGCATCTTTGGAAGCTCCGAACAAACTCAAAACCGGATACGCAAAAAGGAATCCTCCGATCATCAGCAGTACTGCACTGGCACAGATCATGGAAAATGAGGTATTCATAATCCTGACTGCCGTCTTCTCTTCTTTCTTTCCTCTGTAAATCGAAAACAGCGGTGCACCACCGCCACCGAAGAGATTTGCAAAAGCAGTAATGATCACAATTAACGGGAAACAGATCCCGACTGCCCCAAGTGCTGCCGTTCCCACATGCGGAATACGTGCAATATATACACGGTCTACAATGTTATACAGCAGATTTAACAACTGGGCAGCAAGCATCGGAAGAGCCGCTCCAAGAATGTTCCCTGTTACTGTTCCATTTTCGAAATCTATCCTCTTCATTTTCTCCGCCTCTCAAATCTCTATCTGT
The DNA here is from genome assembly GCA_934309195.1 of uncultured Dorea sp. Taxonomy (GTDB): domain Bacteria; phylum Bacillota; class Clostridia; order Lachnospirales; family Lachnospiraceae; genus Dorea_A. Next base: position 9,323 of record CAKRCY010000016.1, on the reverse strand, counting down.
TCTGTGCAATTGCAGCATCCACCACATGCTCCAGCAGAATGGAAGTCGTTACCCCTCCGACTCCACGCGGAACCGGTGTGATCGCATCTACGATCTTCTCTGCCTCCTCAAAATTCACATCTCCACAGAGTTTTCCTTCTTCATTCACATTAATTCCGACATCAATGACGATCTGTCCTTCTCTCAGATAGCTTCCATCAATCACTCCGGCTTTGCCGGCCGCTACAACTACGATATCCGCCTCTTTTACCACGGACGGCATGTCCACTGTTCTGGTATGGCAGACAGTTACGGTCGCATTCTTCTTCAGCAGCATCATGGCTGCCGGTTTTCCGACTACCAGACTTCTTCCGATAACTACCACTTTTTTACCTGTGCAGTCTATTTCGTAATGCTCCAGCACCTTCATGCAGGCACTTGGCGTACATGGTGCGTATCCCATGTCTTTTCCCATGAATACTCCCGCCATAGAAAGATCCGTAATTCCATCTACATCTTTTTCTACCGCCAGTGCATTGACGATCCTGTCCTCGTTCAGATGCTTTGGAAGAGGTCTGAACAACAGAACGCCATGGATTTTATCATTCTTATTTATCTGTCTGATCGTCTTTAATACCTCTTCTTCTTTTACATCTGCCGGAAGAAGGAATTTCTCATATGCTACGCCAAGCGTCTCACATCGTTTTGTTGCACCTTTTTCGTATGCGATATCGTCTTCTCTTTCACCGATACGGATGATTCCAAGCACCGGTGTAATGTCCTGTGCTTTTAACTTTTCTACTTTTTCTTTGATTTCTTCATTAATAGAAGCATTTACTTCTTTTCCTAATAGTAATTTTGCCATTATATGTCCTGCTGCTTTCTTTCTACTTTCTTTCTGTTATCTTTCCTGCACTGTCTTTACCGGATGCGGCTGCTTACTTCCGCAAATATACGGTCTGCTTTTGCTTCATATTCTTCCCGCAGGGAATCTGCCAGCTGATTGAGTTCTTCCGCTCTTTTTCTATCTTTCATTGATTTCGTATTGATGTATACATTCAATGATGCTCCCTGCATGGCAGATTTTAAAAGTGTTGCTCCGACTCCTGCGTCACTTAATGCGATCCGGCTGCCCTTTGCAGCAAATACTCCGACAAGGTCAATGCCCCTGGCACAGGTCTTCATAATCTCGATCGGAACACCACATGCCACATTCAGTGCATTCTCCATGATCTCTTCTTTTTCTGCAATCTCTTCCGGTGTAGACTTCGGAAGTCCGTATGCTTTACTGAGCGGCTCAAATGCTTCCGCATCCTTATCCATCAGTTCTAAGAATTCTTTTGCGATCTCATCCGCCTCTTTCTTGCATTCGATAATTTCATCTTCTACGTCTGCATATGTTTTCTTTCCCACCGTCAGGCTTCCAACCATGTTGCCAAGCGCAATTCCGATAGCTCCGGTTAAAGCGGCCGCTCCGCCACCTCCCGGAACAGCCGCTTTACTTGCAAGCACTTCTATAAAATCTTCACATGTCTGTAATTTAAAGTTTCTATTTGAATCTTCCATATTATACCTCATTTCCTAAAATTATGGGTACATTATACACTGCGGGCTCTTTTACTGCAATATGCTAAATTATTCCATCTATATTCCGAGAATAATCTTGATCATCAGTAATACAAGCACAAGCAGGATAATCGGCTTGATGACCTTCACCCCGTTCTTCACAACCATGTGTGCACCAAGATAATGTCCTGCAATACTGAATATGGATGCCGAAAGTCCCAGTACCCATAAGATCTTTCCTGCCAGAATAAATGTAATTAACGCCGATATATTTGATGTCAGATTGACAACTTTTACGTTTCCTGTTGCTTTCTCCATATCGAGCTTTCCTAATTTGGTAAATGTAAGCAGTAAAAACGTTCCGGTTCCCGGTCCGTAAAATCCATCATAGATACCGATCACGAATGAACATGCCGCCATGATCAGATACTGTTTCTTTCTGGTAAATCCTTCCGGGATCACCGGCTTCAGATCTTTGTCACGTAACACACAGAACGCCACAACCGGAAGAACAAAGACCAGTACCGTCTTTAATACTTTGTCACTGATGACCAGTGCCAGATTCGCCCCTGCGATCGAACCGACGAACGCACAGGCTACCGTTCCCGGAACCAGAAACAGATCCACGCATCTGCTCTTTACAAGATGCCATGTCGACACTGCCGTTCCCGTTGCCGATGATAATTTATTCGTCGCAATTGCATTGTGTACCGGAATTCCTGCGAACATATAAGCCGGCAATGAGATCAGGCCTCCGCCTCCGGCAATCGCATCCACAAAACCGGCAAAAAATACCAGCGGGCATACGATAAAGAATTCATGTAAATTCATAAGTTTCTCTCCTTCATACTCTCAAATCCATAAATTAATCTATCGCATCGCTGTATTCATGTCAAGTTTCTGAGTCCTACATTGTAAATTCTACTTCTATATCCCTGTTTCCCGGAATCCGGTACTCTTCTTCCACATCTGATCCCCAGCTGTCGATTCCTCCGACACCCCGGACTGCTCCATAGATGCAAAGTACTGTTCTCCTTGCCGGCGGCAGTTCTTCCTGATGCGTTGCATTTTCCAGTTCTTCTGACGTATACGGAAGGCAGGAGAATGCAAATTTCGAATGGCTGATCTCACTTCCCGCATGGAATGTCAGTTCACTCTGTTCCATGTGCCGTCTCCGGTTGTCCAGGACCTTACTTCTTTTTACTGTCACCCATTCGGTATCTACATGCATTCCACATTCCTGCGGAACCAGATATGGTGTGACCGGCAGCCCTTCCACCTCATAGATACCATGAACCCCTCCGGCTTTTCTGTCCGGATAAGTCTCGCCCGATAAACCTTCATAGACAAATCCATCAGCCTCTGTCGGTATGATAAAGCGCATACCGAATGCCGGTAGTTCCGGAAGTCCTTCTTTTCCGTAATAGTGTGCTCTTACTCTGATATTTCCATCAGAAAATACCAGATACGATACTTTTACCTGTGTTGACGGAACAGTTAATGTCTCATATGTAAATATAATTTCTACACGTTCCGCAGTTTCTTTATCCGAATATTTATTATTTGCCGGTGCGATCGGTTTTTCTATCCTGGTTCCGTCTATCCGCACCTGGACATCCACACATTTTTGAAACATGTCTGCAGCCAGCCACATACCGGAACGGAACGGGAATCCGTTTCCCCTGTCATTGTCTGTTGTTGCCCTCCAGAATGTCGGCTTTGGAGTGCGGTACAGCCACTCCTTTCCGGACTTCACCATAGACTCCAGACCTCCTGTCTGATAGGAAAAGATCAGATGAAAGTCTTCTGCGTGCACCCCGAGCGTTACATCTCCATATACAATCCTCAATTTTCCTCTATCTGCGTAATCCATAGTAATGTCTCACCTCCTGCATAGCCGGCTTTTCTGTTCGGTCTGCAAACAGAATACCATTTCCGGAAAATTCATAATCGGACGGTCTGTCATCAAAATCACCGCCGTAACGCAGGACTTCCCGACCCGTCACTTCATCTTTTACCCAAAGTGCCTGATCGATATAATCCCAGATGAATCCTCCCTGATAATTATCATATTGATCCAGTAACCGCATATAAGATTCCATTCCTCCCAGGGAATTTCCCATATCATGCATATATTCACATAAGAGAAATGGTTTCTTCGGATTGTTCTCCAGATATTCCTTTACATTCTCCGGTGATGTATACATCTGGCTCTCCATATCAGAAATCACATCTTCATATGAACGGTTATGGAATACCCCTTCATAATGTACCAGTCTGCCCGGATCTTTTTCCTTATAATATTGGTTCATCTCTCTTAATACATTGCCTGCATAGGATTCATTTCCCAGCGACCAGAATAATACAGACGTATGGTTCTTAAATGTCTCAAAATTCGAAACAGCGCGGTCCAGAGTGCATGCTCTCCAACATTCTATATTGCCCGGAACATTCCATGACGGCTCTACTGCTCCCATCTTCTGCCATGATCCATGTGTCTCCAGATTTGTCTCCGCCATCAGATAAATCCCTGCCTGGTCACACCTGTAATACCATGAGATATGATCCGGATAATGACAGGTTCTGACTGCATTGATATGATTGCGCCGGATACATTCGATGTCCCATTTCTCGTCGGCTTCAGTAATACATCTTCCGCTCCGGGCATTCCATTCGTGCCGGTTCACACCATTGATGATCAGGCGCTTGCCATTCAGCAGCATCTTTCCATCTTTTAACTCAATCTTGCGAAATCCGATCGGATAAGGTACCACTTCTACCGTTTCGTCTTTTTCATTCTGTACTTCTATCAAAAGTTCATACAAATATGGATCCGCATTACTCCATGCATGTACCGGCTTTTTTAACTCATACCGGAAATGCAGAACATTATTCACCGATCCTTCAACCGGGAGATTCGTCTGAATTGCCGGATCATCCAAATTCTCCGTCTCATCCAGTAATACTGTCTTTTTCTCATCTGAGTCGTCTTTTAGCAAAACTTTTATTTTTCCACGGATATTTTTTTCTTTCTTTTTTTGTGATAATCGGATATCCAGTTCTATTTCTGCCTTTCCGTCCTCCGGATGATAGATTGGACGTACCCACAGATCTTCTATATGAACTGCCGGAATTCCATACAGATTTACATCTCGGAAAATTCCAAAAAACCGGAAGAAATCCTGATCCTCCAGAAATGCCGCCGTACTTCTCTTGTGTACTTCTACCGCCAGCAAATTGTCTTTCTCTTTTACATACGGTGTGATATCGAATTCCGACACTGTAAAGCTGTCTTCCGCATAACCGGCAAATTCTCCGTTCACCCATACATAAAAGGCCTGTTCTACACCTTCAAAGCTTAATATGATCCTTTTTCCCCTTAATCCATCCTGCAGATCGAACTTTCGGATATAAGAACCTACCGGATTATACTCTGCCTGGCTGAACATGCCTTTGCCTTTTTCTTTTCCTGTTCCCGCCGGTCTTCTGTAGATATGGCCTTCCCACGGATACATCGTATTGATGTAATGAATCTTATCATAGCCTGCCAGTTCAATATGCTGTGGAACTTTCATTTCATCAAAACTCCTGCACTGAAACCACTTCTGATAAAAATCAGCCGGACGTTCCATTGCATTCTCCGAATAATGGAACTTCCAGATTCCATTTAACGATTGCTTTAACCGCTGTTCTTTATTCTCATAATCTTCTTTATTCTCATAAAACTTATGATCACTGTGTGCATCCAGACGATTCACCCGGAACACCTGCGGATCGTCTAACCATCTGATGTCTGCTTTCATTTGTCTCTTGCACCTCCATTTGTTCTCTTTTCTTCCGGTCAGATGTCAATAACCAAGAGCCTCGTTCCGCTCCATCCAGAAATGGATTCCTGTCGTGGAATCCATCCATCTGTCCTCATTAAAATCTTTCACCTCGACCCACTGTCCTTTTCTGTATACAAAATTTTCATCGACCAGCGACCAGGCTTCTTCAAATTCTTCCGTCTCATCAAAATTTTTTATTGAAAGCACCTTTGCCTTACTGCACCGGCAGGATGGAAGTGTTGCCGAAGTACGCTTTGCATCAGCAGGAATCAGAAGCTGTACCACTCTGTCATTCACACATTTCTTATATCCCAGGATCGGTCCGGTCTCCGGGCAGCGCATACGGAACCACCGGGTTGTATGATCGGACTGAATGCCATCTAACTTTGCATGCTCAAGTACTGCTCCATAAAGATCCGCTCCCCTGATATCGCATTCACGCATATCGCATTCACGAAATGCCGCTGTCTTCATATTCGCATTCTGAAAATTCGCACCATGAAGGGAATTCCCGTCAAATAATGCATTTTCCACACTGCTGTTTTTCAAATTCACATACTCCAGATTTACATTCTGAAACGAACTTAATGTGAAGTCCATATTATGCAGATCTGCTCCGCTCAGATCCATGTCTTTGAATTCACATTCCCGGAATGCCGGACGTTCTCCGGTATCTCTTAATTTCAAAGCTTCCAGAAGTGTTTCCTTCGTTATCTCTTTCATATGCTCACACCTCTTCACTCCCAATATTAGCTATACAATTCTCAATTTTTACTGATAGCTTTATTATACAGCAATTTCCAATAAAAGAAATCCCCAAAATACCAGGTATCGTCTGATATTTCGAGGATTCTATAATATCTCTGCTATTCTTAATTCAGGAAATCTTCATCATCAAAATAGTTGATTCTCATAGCAGCCTTTACATCCTGCAGTGTCTCTGCGGCTTTTGCCTCGGCTACTTTGCTTCCTTCTTTCAGGATTGCGAATACTTCCGGAAGCTTCTGCTCCCATTCTTTTCTTCTCGCACGGATTGGTGCCAGCTCCGCCTGAAGTACCTTGTTCAGGAACTTCTTAACTTTGACATCACCAAGACCTCCACGCTGATAGTGCGCTTTTAACTCATCCAGATTCTTATACTCCGGCCAGAATTCTTCAAAATATTCATCTTTGCAGAATGCATCGAGATAAATGAATACCGGATTACCTTCTACCTGCCCCGGATCTTCTACACGAAGATGATTCGGATCTGTAAACATAGACATGACTTTCTTCTTTACAACATCTTCTTCGTCAGAAAGATAGATACAGTTGCCAAGTGATTTACTCATCTTTGCCTTTCCATCGATTCCCGGAAGTCTTAAGCATGACTTGTTAGATGGAAGTACGATTTCCGGATCTGTCAGTGTCTCGCCGTATACACTGTTGAATTTGTGCACAATCTCTTTACACTGTTCGATCATCGGCATCTGGTCCTCTCCAACCGGAACTGTTGTTGCACGGAATGCTGTAATATCTGCTGCCTGGCTGATCGGATAACAGAAGAAACCTACCGGGATACTTGCTTCAAAGTTTCTCTGCTGGATTTCTGCTTTTACCGTAGGGTTTCTCTGTACTCTGGATACGGTAACCAGATTCATATAATAGAATGTTAATTCTGTAAGCTCAGGAACCATTGACTGAATAAAAATGTGGCATTTCTCAGGATCGATTCCACAAGCCAGATAATCCAGTGCTACATTCATAATATTCTGACGTACTTTTTCCGGATGTTCGGCATTATCTGTCAGTGCCTGTGCATCTGCGATCATAATATAGATCTCATCATATTCTCCTGAATTCTGTAATTTTACACGTTCTTTTAATGAACCCACATAATGACCAACGTGAAGACGTCCCGTCGGGCGGTCACCTGTTAAAATAATCTTGCTCATCTTACTTATCTCCTTAGCATATATTTTCATAACCTGTATGGAAATACAGATTCTTTGTCCTAATTATTTTATTATAATTCTTTCTAAAGAGAGCGTCAATACAGAAAAAAATGCATCCTTTTACCTTTCCGGATCCAGACTGGATCCTCCTGATAAAACAATGCATTTATTCTATATTTATATTTAAAATTTATGCTGCTCCTCTGCTTCCGTTCCTGCATGCAGCTTCAAATTCTTTTAATTTTCTCTTAGCTTCGTTACTAAGATTCTTTGGTACATCTATCTGAACAGTTACATACTGATCTCCATATCTTCCTGCATCCTTCATAGACACGATTCCTTTGCCTTTTAACCGGATCTTCGTTCCGGACTGTGTTCCCGGATTAATCTTGCAGACCACTCTTCCGGTAAGTGTCTGTACTACTGCTTCTCCTCCCAATACCGCTGTAGTAAACGGAATCGTGACGTTGGAATATACATCCATATCTTTGCGTTCGAATCCCGGACGTTTGCCGACTCTGACTTTTAATAACAGATCTCCTGCTTTACCTCCTGAGATTCCAGGCATTCCTTTTCCTCTCAGGCGGATGCTTTTTCCGTCGCTGATACCTGCCGGAATATGCACTTTCAATGATTTTCCCGCCACATTGCTGCCCTGTGCGTCTGACAACCGGATAACTTTATCTCCACCGAATGCAGCCTCATCAAATGTTACGTCTATTTCAGCTGTCACATCGGAACCATCCTGCCGGAAATTTCCACCGCCGCTAAATCCTTTTCCGAATCCTCCAAATCCGTGAAAGCTGCTTCCTGTTCCTTCCGAGAATCCACCGCCGAATATATTCTTCAGGATGTCGTCCATATCGCCGCCTTCAAAATGATATTCATGAAAGCTTCCATTCGGTCCGCTATAGCTATAGGTGCCGCCTCCCGGTCCACTTCCATAACCGTAGGCTCCACCGCCTCCGGCACTGCCCTCAAAAGCTGCGTGGCCAAACTGATCATATAATTTCTTTTTTTCCGGATCACTCAGCACATTATAGGCTTCCGTTGCTTCTTTGAACTTCTCTTCCGCCTGTGCATTTCCGGCATTGGTATCCGGGTGGTATTTCTTGGCCAGTTTACGATATGCTCTTTTGATCGTTCCCTTGTCTGCGCTCCTGCTGATTCCAAGAACATCATAATAATCTCTCTTTGCCGCCATTGTTCTCCCTCCCGTCATTTACTTTTCTATGTGTGTTTTTATGATATGGTACCCCACAGGCTCAATACCTGTGGGGTACCATCACTCTTTTTTTATGTCTATGATCTGTCATTAACCTTCAATTGAAATGTAATGTTTCTTCTCTTCTACCGGTTTTGCCTCCTCTTTCGGAACGCTGAAAGAAAGGATTCCGCTTTCATATTTCGGATGTACATCCTCTACCGTTACATGCTTTCCTACATAAAAGCTTCTGCTCATGCTGCCTGCGTAACGTTCTTTTCTGATATAGTTACCCTTCTTATCTTCTTCATCTTTATCCAGTCCTTTGGCTGCACTGACGGTAAGTACACCGTCTTTCAGTTCCATCTGGATCTCATCTTTCTTAAATCCCGGAAGATCAATATCAATCTCGTATGCATCTCCGGTCTCTTTTACATCTGTCTTCATCAGGTTCTTAGCGTGTTTTCCATACAGTTCTTTGTCGACATTCGGAAACGTCGGGAATGAAAAATCATCCATAAAGTCATCAAATAAGTTTTCTCCAAAAATACTAGGCATCATCATAAGTCATATCTCCTTCCAAATGATAAAAAATATAATTTGCACGTTCGGAGAATTCCGAGGTGTTGTGTACTGAACTTTTTGTTCTATCTGTACTATAGCACCTATTATTAGCACTGTCAACACTTGAGTGCTAATTTTTTGTAAAAAGTTTCATTTTTCTTTTGCATTGGTTCTGTTTATGCTCATGCATCTATATCCTCCAGGATTTTTCTGATTTTGATACTTGCAGTCCCATCACCATAAGGATTT
>CAKRCY010000015.1:0-38634 GCA_934309195.1 uncultured Dorea sp. | reverse complement strand
TCGGTCGAGGGCATGACCAAGCAAGGTGATAGGTAGGATGAAAGAAATATTTCTTGTATGCAGTTTTGAAGGTATATAAAAGGGAAAAAGCAATCAACATATGTTGGTTGTTTTTTTTGATATTCGATATAAAGAATAAAAAATATATAAAATCTCAAATATCTTTTGACCATATATGCTATAGATGATACAATTGAAACATTGTTGGAATAGAAAAGGAGTTTATTTATTATGGAACAGAAAGTAATTGCCACAGTTGGCGGACATCAGATTACAGAAGCAGAAGTAGAGGCATTCATCCACAGCCTTCCGAGAGAACAGCAGGCATATGCTGCACATCCGGATTTTCGTAAACAGTGTGAAGAACAGCTGATCGCAGTTTATGCATTTGCAAAATACGGAGAAGAAGAGAAAATCGATGAAACAGAAGAGTTCAAGAATGTGATGGAAAATGCGAGAAAAGACATTCTTGCGCAGATGGCTATGAGAAAGCTTTTCGCAACTGTTAATGTAACAGAAGAAGAAATCAAAGAATATTATGAGGCAAATAAGTCCAAGTATTCCAAAGGTGCATCCGTACATGCGAAACACATCCTTGTAGATGATGAAGAAAAGTGTACAGAGCTTTTGAATGCAATTACAAGCGGTGAAAAGGTATTTGAGGATGTTGCAAAAGAATCTTCTACATGTCCTTCAGGAGCAAACGGAGGAGACCTTGGAGAGTTCGGAAGAGGACAGATGGTGAAAGAATTCGAGGATGCTGCATTTGCTGCAGAGATCGGACATATTGTAGGACCGGTAAAGACACAGTTTGGATATCATCTGATTAAAGTAGAAGATAAGAAAGAAGCCGGTGAATCAAGTCTGGAAGAAGTAAAAGACCAGATTCGTGCAGAATTGTCTCAGAAGAAACAGGAAGAAGCTTACAGAGCTAAAGTTGATGAGCTTAAAAAGAAATATATGGAGTAATCAACTGACAGGGGCATGATCTATATAGATCATGCCCCTGTTGCGTCTTAGATGGCAATTGAGCCTGTTTTATTTGGTTTGCAGTAATTTATCAATACTTACAAGCTTTACGCTTAAAACAAAGATTTTTGCAGCTAATTTCAGTTCCTTAACAGTTGGATAAGAAGGTGCAATACGAATATTGCTGTCTTTCGGATCTTTTCCATAAGGGAAAGTAGCACCGGCACCGGTCATTACAAGTCCTGCTTCCTTTGCTTTTGCTACGATTGCTTTTGCACAGCCATCCATGGAATCAAAAGAGATAAAGTATCCGCCACGTGGAGCAAGCCATGAGCCGATTCCAAGTCCGCCAAGTTCTTTGTCCAGTGTATTTAATACAATATCAAACTTAGGACGGAGAATATCTGCATGTTTCTTCATGTGCTGAACCATTCCGTGAATATTTCCAAAATATCTTGCATGTCTTAACTGGTTCAGTTTGTCGTGTCCGATTGTCTGAATGCGCATCTGTTTTCTGATATCAGCCAGATTTGCGTCAGATGCTGCGATTGCTGCGATACCGGAACCAGGGAAACTGATCTTGGAAGTAGAAGAGAACTTGTAAACCATATCCGGATGTCCTTCTTTTTTACATTCCATTAAAATCTCAATCAGATAATCCTGTTTATCTTCATATAAATGGTGAATACCATATGCATTATCCCAAAAGATACGGAAGTCTTCTGCAGCAGGATTCAGTTTTGCAAAACGATGAACCGTTTCATCAGAGTAAGTGATTCCCTGTGGGTTGGAATATTTTGGAACACACCAGATACCTTTAATCGCCGGATCAGTGCTGACCAGTTCTTCTACCATGTCCATGTCCGGACCGGTTGGTGTCATCGGAACGTTGATCATCTCAATTCCGAAATATTCTGTAATTGCAAAATGTCTGTCATATCCTGGAACCGGACATAAGAATTTTACTTTATCAAGTTTTGCCCACGGAGTACTTCCCATAACACCATGAGTCATACTGCGTGCAATTGTATCATACATTATATTCAGGCTGGAGTTTCCAAAGATAACGATATTATCTTTTGGTACTTCCATCATATCTGCAAGCAACTGTTTCGCTTCTGCGATACCATCCAGAACACCGTAGTTACGGCAGTCAACACCTTCTTCACATACAAGATCTGAGTCACTTCTTAATACATCCATCATATCCATGGACAGATTCAGCTGTTCTGTGGACGGTTTACCTCTGGACATATCCAGGTGCAGGTTCTGTGCTTTTACATCTTCAAACTGGGCTTCCAGCTCACTTTTCAGTTGCAATAATTCTTCTTTGGATAATTCTTCATATGCTACCACTATACCATCCTCCATATCATATATACCATTCAACATTATAATATTTTAACAGAATTTGACGTTTCGTCAATGGTTTCTTGCAAATTAGATGGAAATTATTGAAAAATACGCAATTTTAAAAGGATAAAATGAAACTTTTGTTGAAAAGTTATGCAAAAAATATGCTGTGATAAAGCAAGCAAGTGATAAAAAAGAAAAAATGACATTTTCAGTATATGTAAGGGAAAGAAAATCTATGCTAAAATATAGAAAATGATAACCGATTTAGAAGAAGAGCGGTTGACAGAACGGAGACCAGCTATGAAAAGTCAACCATAAATTAGCAAAAAATTTCTTTTTCATATCGGTGGTAAAAAAGGGTAACTTTAATAGAGCTCCCTTAGGATGCTTTTTCAAAATCTATCGATATTGGTATACAGACCTCTTATTCGAGGTTAAATTCTACTTCGTCAGTGAGCATCTTCCAGATGACTCTGACAAGCTTGCCGGCACAGTGCCCAAGTGCATTGTAGTGAGACCGGCCTTCAGCCCTCTTGGCATCATAATAAGCCTTGAAGGTTGCGTTGTTTCTGACAACGTTCCAAGCTGCATTTACAAGGGCATATCGTAAAACACGAGAGCCACGTTTGGACATCCTTGTTGTCTTAGCCTGAAAGTTACCAGACTGATAAACAGAAGGATCCAGACCTGCAAAAGCAAGCAGCTTGTTTGGATTGGAGAAACGGTGAATATCACCTATTTCACCAAGAATCATTCCACCATTGATATAACCGATACCAGGAATGGTCATGATGACAGAATCGTTGAATTTCATGATATCCGTCATCTCAGCTTCAATCTTTTTTAATTGGCTATCCAGTAACTCGATTTGTTGAATGGTTTGAGTTATCTGAATAGATATAGCGCTGTCGTTAGCACCGACAGACTTCTGTGCGAGAACTCTTAATTCTTTGGCCTGCTCTTTAGTAAAGTGTCCGTGCGAGTTCACTTTGAGCAGATTTGCCAGATGAGTCATATGCATGGAAGCAATCTCTTTTGGAGAAGGTGCTTCTTTTAAAAGAGCATAGACAGCATTCTGATGCAGACCGGATTTAAAAAAGTATTGAATTTCCGGAAAAACCTGATCAACATAGGTTGTCAGTTGGATTTTCAATCGGGTGCGTTGTTTTATGGTTTTCTGGCGAAAACGCCCCAAGGCCTTAAGATCCATCATATCAAGATCATAGAAACTGACGAATCTGAGGTCATCCTGCATCATAAGAGTTTTAGCAATCACATATGTGTCTACCTTATCTGTCTTAGTTTTGCGAATGTTGTTTTTACGCATCTGACAGGTTTTGATGGGGTTCAACACACACACTTGGTAAAACTCAGCAACAAGGTATCGAACAAGGTTGTCACCGTAGTGTGCCGTTGACTCAAGACCGATGATGATGCTGTTCTTGTCGAATGATTCGAGCTTAGAGACCAGCAGTTGGAAGCCATCAGCGTCGTTTGTGAATTTGAACGGCTCAAGAATTATTTCACCGTCGGAAGAAATCGCAGCGGCGAAATGGTTGAGTTTGGCAATATCAATGCCTACATAAATTTTCATGAGGTTGTACCTCCCTTTCCTAAAGTCTGATACCATGATGTCCACCATCGATTATCATCGTAGACTTGATAGAAATAAGTACTCTGAGTGAAAAACACTCCGGCAACATCCAGCTGATAAACAATTCAGATAAAGGTAGCGGCAATACACTCCAGTTGAGTAGTCAAGCTACAGGAAAAAATCAAAAGTTCATAGTATCTGAATTGTATTGAACCACGATATTAAAAGAAAGGAAACGTGTGATAATTAACTTCCTAATTATCATACAAGGATGAAATGAAAGATATCAGAGAAGCAGAAGAAAAAGAAGATAACAGTTCACTTCATGAAATAAATCGCTACACAGACCCTGCATTTCCCATTGGAGCATATGAAGTAACCAGGCAGGGGATTATGCCGGAAGGAAGGGGATATAAGGACCTTCACTGGCATGAAGAACTGCAGTTTACCTGTGTAGTCAGCGGCAGATTAAAGATCAGGATTGATGGAGAAGATTATGAGATAAATGAAGGGGAAGCTGTATTTATCAACAGAAATTTATTACATATAACGACAGATCTGACAGAAGATGGAAAATATATCAGCCTGAATTTTCCGGACAAGCTTTTGGGATTCTTTCCGGGAAGCAGGATGGAGAAGGATTATGTGTTGCCTTATACAAGAGGCTATATGCTTCCGGCAGTTGTGCTGAAGAAAGAAGAAGGATGGCAGGAAGAGATCCTGAAAGAGTTAAAAGAGGTACTGCATTTATTAAAGGGAAGAGAAAACGAATACCAGATAGCAGGGAAGCTGGTATTCGTTTGGCAGATATTTATCGAACATATGAAGTCCGAAGTAGTGAAGCCGACCAGAAGCTATATCAGAAAACAGGAACGGATTCAGACGATGCTGACGTATATTCACGAACATTATATGGAAGAGATAAGGCTTAGAGAGATTGCTGAAGCAGCTGCGGTCAGTGTGGGAGAATGCTGCAGGTGTTTTCAGAATATGGTGCGGACAACACCGAATCAATATCTGACAGAATACCGGATAGAAAAGAGTAAAGAATTGTTGCTGGGAACAGAGATGTCTGTGACAGAGATTGCATATACGGTCGGATTTAATGATTCCAGTTATTTTATCCAGTGCTTTCGGAAATGTGAGGGAGTTACACCGGGAGAATATGAAAAATGTTAAGATATTCATATTCTGAGTCAATAAATTCATGGTTTTACAGGAAATGGATTGTTAAAATTATTGCAAAAGTGATGATTTTAACAATCCTTTTTTGATATAGGCCAGTGGTTGAACCGTGGAAAAATAAGAACAGGAGGAGAACAATGAATAACCAAAAGCAACAAAAAAATGAACCGGAATATATGAAACGAATACATTTTATCAAAGATCGTGTCGTAGGAACCAGACCGGAAATGGATCTCGAAAATGCGAAGATCATGACAGAAAGTTTCAAAGAAACGGCAGGGGAACCTTTGTGTATCAGAAAAGCAAAGGCATTCCGCAGTCAGTGTCAGAATAAGACAGTAAAGATCTGGGAGGAAGAACTGATCGTGGGATGCTCCGGAAGTAAGATGCGCGGCGGTATCATTTGTGCAGATACATGCTGGTCAGTATTGGATGATGAATTAGAGACGATCAGTGAACGGAAATATGATCCATTTTATCTGAGAGAAGAAGATAAAGAGATGTTCTTAACAGAGATCAAACCATACTGGGTAGGAAGATCCACATACGAAGCATGGCTGAAGCAGATACCGGACGATTGCAGGGACTTAAGGGATACCGGGCAGGTATATATCAACCGGAAAGCAGTCCGTGGATGGGGCGAGACAACAGCCGGATACAGACAGATCATAGAAGAAGGAATCGAAAGTATCTGTGATACGATCCGGGCAAGAAAAGAAGAACTGGATCCGACGGTGCCGGGAGATATTGAAAAAGAAGATTATCTGAATGCGCTTCTGATCTCTGCAGAGGGAATCTGCGAACTGGCAGAGCGTTATGCAAAAGAAGCAGAAAGACTTGCAGAAGAAGAACAGGATGAAAGACGGAAGAAAGAATTGCTGCAGATTGCGTCTAATTGTCACAGAGTGCCGAGATACCCGGCAAGAACATTTTATGAAGCATTACAGTCATTGTATATCTATCAGATATGTATCTTCATGGAGCAGAATGCGGCAAGTTACAATCCGGGACGTATGGATCAGTATCTTTATCCATTTTATAAAAAAGATCTGGAGGAGAGAATTCTTACAGAAGAAAGTGCACAGGAACTGTTAGACTGTCTGTGGGTAAAATTCTCCGAACCATGTCTGTTCCAGGATGCGGTTACAGCAGAGTTTGCTGCAGGATATCCGATGTTCCAGAATGTGTGCGTAGGAGGAGTGACTACTTCGGGACAGGATGCCGTGAATCCGTTATCTTACCTGATCCTTCAGGCTACGATGGATGTGCAGCTTTATCAGCCGTCATTATCGGTACGGTACAGCCTGGCAAAGAATCCGAATAAGTTCCTTAGAAAAGTCGTAGAGCTGATCCGTCTCGGAACCGGATTCCCGGCTTTTCACAATGATGATATTGGAATCCGGATGTTGATGAACAAAGGAATTCCGTTAAAAGAGGCCTTTGACTGGAATCCGTGTGGATGTGTGGAGACGAATCTGGAAGGGCGTCTCAGACATTATACGGCACTTGCAGATATCAACCTTGGAGGCATGATCGAATTTGTAATGACAAATGGGGTAAACAGGAAATCAGGAAGAAAAGTTTCTGCTGAAACAGGCAGTCCGGAATCATTTGAGACATATGAAGAATTTGAAAACGCAGTTAAAGAGCAGTTGCGCTATGCAATCCGGGCGGTAGTAAAAGGCAGTCATGTCATTGATAATGTGTGTATGGATCGCATTGTGCCGGCATTATCCCTTTCATTCCGTGACTGTATACAAAAGTGCAGCGATTATGCATGGGGTGGAGCAAAATATAATGCGGGAAATGGAATCATTATGATCGGTGTTGCGGATCTGATCAATAGTATGGCTGCTGTAAAGAATTTAGTTTACGATAAGAAGCAGATATCAATGAAAGATCTGGTTCTTGCATTGAATGCAGATTTTGCAGGATATGATGCAATTAAGAAACTTTGTGATGACGCACCGAAATATGGCAACGATAATGAGATGACAAATGAGATTGCTGGAGAAATGTTTACGTTTATTGCGAATGAAATAGAGAGCTATAGAAGTAAATTCGGAACAATGACACCTGGAATATTGCCTGTATCAGGGAACACACCATTCGGTCTGGAGGTAGGAGCATTACCATCCGGAAGACATGCATGGAAGCCGTTAGCGGATGGTGTGAGTCCGAATGGAGGAACAGATAGTGAAGGTCCGGGTGCAGTATTAAAATCCGTATCACATCTGCCACATGACAGATTCGTGCAGGGAACCCTCCTGAATATGAAGATTGAACCGGAGATGTTAAACAGTGAAAATGGTATTATGCAGATGATGGCACTTCTTAAGAGTATGTGTAGTCTGGGAGTTTTCCATGTACAGTTTAATGTAATCGACAGAGGGACATTGATTGCGGCACAGGAACGGCCGGAAGAGTACAGAGGACTTCTGATCCGTGTAGCCGGTTATACGGCTTATTTTACCGAACTCGGAAGAGATGTACAGGATGAGATCATCGCAAGGACTGAACAGGAATCGTTGTACGGATGTAGTGTCGGATAGGAGGAAGATGTGTCAAAGACAGGAAGAGTGCTTCGGATAGAGAAGACATCCATCCACGACGGAGAAGGGCTACGTACGGTAGTATTCTTTAAGGGATGTCCTCTTCGGTGTAAATGGTGTTCGACACCGGAATCACAGAGAATGGAGATAGAAAAAGGATACGGGAAAGATATGACCGTGGAAGAAGTAGTAAAAGAAATATGTAAAGATGAAATATTTTTCTTCCATTCAGGAGGCGGGGTGACGATCAGTGGCGGTGAAGTGCTGATGCAGGCGGAATTTGCCAGAGGTATATTAAAAGCCTGTATCGGTCAGGGAATACCGACCGCAATTGAGACCAGTCTGTATAGTTCTTATGACAAGATACAGGAACTGTTACCGTATCTGACGACTATGTATGTAGATTTTAAAGCAGCAGATGCCAGACGGCATGAATTCTATACCGGAGTGTCAAATGAAAGGATCAAAGAGAATCTGATGAAAGCGGACAGAGAATTTGCTGGTGATATACATATCCGCATTCCGGTGATACCAACAGTCAATATGTTTGAAGAGAATATGGAAGAAACTGCAAAGTTTCTAAGAAAATTAAAACATGTAAAAGACGTTGAATTACTTCCATATCACCGACTTGGACTGGAGACGTATGAAAGACTGGGAAGGATTTATGAACTGAAAGATATAAACCCACCTGACAGGGATGCATTGATGAAGATGGCAGAAATTATCCGAAGGAACAATCTGCCAGTGGCAAATTCCGGAGATTAGACATTCACAAAAACGGATAGCCTGTGCTATGATATGCTCAGATGATAACAAGGAGGAATTAATATGAGAGACATTAACTGGGCAGTACTTGGTACAGGCGTTATTGCAAATGAGATGGCTGCTGCATTAAAAAAGAACGGAAAGAATATCTATGCTGTTGGTAACAGAACCTATGAAAAAGCCGTTGCATTTGGTGAGAAGTATGGAATAGGGAAAGTTTATACGGATTATAATGAGATGTTTACTGATCCGGATGTTGATGTAATTTATATCACAACACCTCACAATACACATAAAAAATTTATGAAACAGGCAATTGAGAATGGAAAACATATCCTGGTAGAAAAGTCGATTACACTTAACAGTGATGAACTGAATGAGATGGCAGAACTGGCAGATAAGAATCATGTCATCATCGGAGAGGCGATGACAATCTATCATATGCCAATCTATAAAAAGTTAAAGGAAATTCTGGAAATCGGCGTATTAGGAAAAGTAAATCTTATTACAATGAATTTTGGAAGTTTCAAAGAATACGATATGAACAACCGCTTTTTTAACCGTAATCTCGCTGGTGGAGCAATGCTGGATATTGGAGTATATGCGCTTTCATTCATCCGATGGTTCATGGATTCAAAACCGGATCAGTTGCTGTCGCAGGTGAAATCCGCACCTACAGGGGTAGATGAGCAGGCCGGATTGCTGTTGACGAACAAAGAAGGACAGATGGCAACCGTTATGTTATCACTTCATTCAAAACAGCCAAAGCGGGGCATGATCTCCTGTGAAAAGGGATACATTGAGATTATGGAATATCCAAGAGCATGGGAGGCAAGAATTACCTATGTGGAAACCGGAGATGTAGATGTCATAAGAGCGGGAGAAAATGCAGATGCACTTGCTTATGAACTTGCAGATATGGAAAAAGCGATTGCAGGAGATTCGGAATGTATGCATTTTGATTATACAAAAGATGTCATGGATATGATGACGGAATTCAGAAAAGCATGGAAGTTCACTTATCCGGAAGAGGAATAGTTTGTATTAAAAATGTCTGAAAATATGTCAGGAAGATAATAGTCGCAGAGATAAAAAACAGCACATAGATATCAGCTGATAATATCTGATATCTATGTGCTGTTTTTGTTTCTTATATATAAGAAATAAGTACAAAAGAAATTATAAAGTTTCTAATTCGAATACAAGAACTTCACAACTGTTAAGAGTAATCTTATCATTGGCAGGAAGAGAATGCTCAGCACTGGCCATATTAGAAAGAAGAAGTTGTTTTACGGGATATTCCAGCATAAGAGAAACTGCTTCTTTCCCAAAGTTGGCGGTGATAAGGATCCGTTGTTTTTCAGTCTTTCGATAATAAGCCATGACCGAGCTGGTATTCTGATAAACAGGCAGAAATTCGCCATAAGCAAATACTTCTTTGTAAGCAGGAGATTTGCGCAGTGCAATCAGCTCCCGGTAATAATTTAATACAGAATCAGGATCTGCGTCCTGCGTTTCCATGTTGATTTCGGTATAATTATCATTTACTTTCAGCCATGGGGTTCCGGTGGTAAATCCGGCATTTTCCTCCGCATTCCACTGCATCGGAGTTCTGGCATTATCGCGGCTCAGTCTGCTGCATACTTCAAGGGCTTCTTGATCGGTAAGTCCGGCCTCTTTTGCAGTATGATACTGATCTATGGTATTGATATCATTGTATTCGTTGACACTGTTCCAGACTGCGTTTTGCATACCGATTTCCTGTCCCTGATAGATGAATGGGATTCCACGGAGAAGAATGCTGACAGTTCCAAGCATCTTGGTGCCTGCAGGATTTTGTGCATAGTCAGGAAGAAAGCGGGATACACCTCTTGGTTCATCATGGTTTTCAATGATATTTGCCTCCAGCCCGCAAGTCTGAACTCTAAGCTGGGAGTCGGTGATTGCTTTACGCCATTCTTTGAAGTCTACAGGTGGTGCATCATACCATCCATGTTCTCCTTCACTGAGCATATGTGCACTAAAGTCAAAAATTGTGGAAAAATGACCATTTTCACCGATAAATGCATCAAGTTCGTCCTCTTTCATATTAAATACTTCGCCTACAGTAAATGCTTCGTATTTCTGGAATGTATGTTTCTTCAGATCTTCCAGAAGTTCTCCGACACCATCTACTTCGTCTACCATTTTCCAACAGCCGGCAAGTCCATCCGGACCATCCGGCTTGAAATCTGGAAAGTCCAGATCTTTCTTGATATTAATGATTGCATCAATACGGAATCCGGCGAGACCTTTTTCAAGCCACCAGTTGATCATTTCATAAAGCTTTTCTCTCAGAACCGGGTTTTCCCAGTTAAGATCGGGCTGTTCTTTGGCAAACATGTGCAGGTAGTATTTATCAGTACCCGGTACCGGTTCCCAGCAGCTTCCGCCAAAGTAAGAACGCAAATTACTTGGGGGATTTCCATTTTTTCCCTCACGGAAATAGAAATAGCCGGCATATTCTCCGTCGGGATCGGCCAGGGCTTTCTGAAACCATTCGTGCTGGTCAGAACAGTGATTGATGACCAGATCCATAATAATATACATATCCCTTTTCTTCGCTTCGGCAAGCAGTTCGTCGAACTCTTCTATCGTTCCGAATTCTTCCGCAATTGCGTAGTAATCGGAAATATCATAGCCCTGATCTACAAAGGGTGATTTGTAGATTGGAGAGAGCCAGATGATATCAATCCCCAATTTTTTCAAATAGTCTAATTTAGAAATGATTCCACGAAGATCTCCGATTCCGTCTCCGTTTGTGTCCAAAAAGCTTTTGGGATAGATCTGGTATGCGACTTTATCATGCCACCATTTTTTTATCATAATTTTTACCATTATATACGAAAAAGATTTCGTAAACTCCTTTCTGTTATTGTAGTCTTCTGTATGCTGCTTTGCCAAAATTGCATTGAGGCATAACAGAAAATGTATTATACTGCTATTATATGTGAAAAAAAGCCTGATATCTTGCAGTATAGTGTTGTTGTATAACATAATACTGCCTTATAAAAACAGAGAAAGGGAAAAAGAAAATGAAGAAACAGTATTTCCATGCACCGGAGCAAAAAGAAGAGACAAAGCACGGAGAGCCGTACTTTCCGGTTCAAAAGTATATTACCAGACTGTCTGAAGAATATCCGGCGGTAACAACACACTGGCATGAAGAAGCAGAGCTTACATTGATTGTAAAAGGAAAATGCCATTATCAGGTAGATCTGGTCGATTATGAAGTGAAAGAAGGAGATCTGTTATTTGTCCCGCCGCTGTTTTTACATGCGATTTCAAAAGGAAGATGTGAAGAATTTATTTCGGAGACCTATGTATTTCATTTGAATTTTCTCGGAGGTAATTCAACAGATATATGTTCGACGCGCTATCTGGTTCCAATTATGAACCAGGAGTTCGCAATGCCTTGTCTGATCACAGAGAAACATTCGGTCTATGCTTCGCTTAGAAAAGTCTTTGATCAGATTACTTCGCTTTATGATGAAAATGTAGATGGATATGAACTGGCATTGAAGGCGTTACTTTTGCAAGCAATCTTTTTGTTGCTGCAATATAGTAAAAAAATTACAAAGAAAGAAAAAGAGCAACATTCGGAGAAATTAAAAAGTGTACTGGATTATATTACAGAACACTATGCAGAACCAATTTCAATAGCGGAACTGGCAGAGTTGTGCTATTTTAGTGAATATCATTTTATGCGTTTTTTTAAAAAGCATATGAATATGACTTGTGTGGAATATATGAATAATTTTAGATTGGAGAAAGCTGTGGAATTATTAGAACAGAGGCAATTATCGATTATCGAAGTCTCGATGTCAGTTGGATTCCGGAATCTTTCTTATTTCCATCGTGCATTTAAGAAAAAATATGGTATGACACCACTTACCTTTATAAATAAACTGAAAAACACTGTCCAATAACATATTAAGATCATAGGACAGTGTTATGTAATATCTGTGTGTGTTGAAAACTGTCAGAGGCAGATTCCGGATTGTTGACTGATAAAATTTATAAACTTGCTTCGACCAGTACAGCCACAGCCAGTGTGTCGTCTTCTGTAAATCCCTGTGCGCAGGTAAGGATTGTCTGCACATAGTCTTTTGAAAGATCTAGTTTGTGAGAGATGACATCCATATCATACCCCTCCAGATTCAACTCGGTTACATTTTTTACATCCTTGCGGATCTGTTCCATTGATAAATTTGCGTCCATTTCATATATCCTCCTGTAATTTCCGGATTTCCTTTTTTATACTGTATTTACATTTCGTTCTTAAGTTCTAATATTTTATCAAGCAGATGGAAGGCAACTTCTTCTTTGCTCATCAGTTCAAGTTCGAATATCTGATCTGATGTGATCATAGTAACAATGTTTGTATCCGTTTCAAATCCGGCACCTTGTTCTTTCAGATTATTGGCAACGATCATATCCAGATTCTTTTTTTCTAATTTTTTCTTGGAGTTCTTCAGCATATTCTGCGTCTCCATAGAAAAGCCGCATAAGAACTGACCGGCTTTTTTGTGTTCACCGAGATATTTCAGGATATCATCTGTGCGCTCCAGCGGAATCGACATGGCATCGCCGTCTTTCTTTTTAATCTTTTCATCAGAGACATTGCATGGTCTGTAATCGGCAACGGCAGCAGCCTTGATGATAATGTCCATATCCTGGCTTCTGGAAGTGACTTCCCTGTACATATCTTTGGCAGACACAATTGGAACGGTATTGACAAAAAGCGGTGCCTCAAGGGCGGTGCGTCCTGTCACAAGGGTAACATCTGCGCCGCGGAGCATGCAGGCTTTTGCAATGCTGTATCCCATCTTTCCGGAAGAATGGTTCGTAATATAACGAACCGGGTCAATGGCTTCCTGTGTCGGTCCTGCAGTTACAAGTACTTTCATACCGGTCATGTCTTTGTTGTATGCAACGGATTTGCAGATATATTGGAATAAAGTTTCCGGTTCCGGCATCTTTCCGGCACCATTATCACCGCAGGCCAGATGACCGGTGGCAGGTGTGATGACTTCCATTCCATAATGCTTCAGTAATTCCATATTATCCTGTGTGACAGGATTCTCATACATTGCTGTATTCATAGCAGGAGCAATGATCTTTGGCGCACGGCTGGCAAGTACGGTTGTTGTCAGCATATCGTCGGCAAGACCGTGAGCAAGCTTGGCCATTACATTTGCAGTTGCGGGAGCAACCATAACGACATCAGCAAGCTGGGCAAGTGCAATATGTTCCACTTTGAATTCAAAGTTCCGGTCGAATGTATCAGTGATACATTTATGCCCGGTGAGAGTCTCAAACGTAATCGGATTAATGAAATTGGCAGCGTTCTCTGTCATGATGACATGAACGTCAGCCTGTGCTTTTACCAGAAGACTTGCAAGAGTTGCAATCTTATAAGAAGCAATTCCCCCGGTCACGCCAAGGAGAACGTGTTTTCCTTTTAACATAAATATTCATCCTCATTTCAATGTTCATATAAAATAATACAATCACTATAGCTCTTTTTATTCATTCTTGCAAGTAATAGATAACGATGTTATAATCGGATTCGTAATTGTATTGTATCCCGGACAACGGGAATGATAACAAGGAGGAAAATCAAACATGAAGACAAAAAAACATAACACCAGCTGGATGGTCAGTGTTGCACTTATGGCAGCAATCGTAATCGTTCTGGCGAACACACCGCTTGGAATGATACAGCTTCCGATCATTAAGGCGACAACGGTACATATTCCGGTAATTATTGGAGCGATTTTGTTAGGTCCTGCAGCAGGAGCGATCCTGGGCGGTGTATTCGGTATTTGTTCATTGATCAGTAATACAATGGCACCGACGCTTTTATCATTCGCATTCTCTCCGTTTATGAGCACTACAGGAATCTCTGGAGCGGTTAAAGCAGTCTGGATTTCAGTAGGATGCAGAATATTGATCGGTGTGGCAGCAGGATGGCTTTGGATTCTCTTATCAAAACTGAAAGTAAACAATATCATTGCACTTCCTGTCGTAGGATTCGCCGGAGCAATGGTGAACACGATCACGGTAATGGGAAGTATCTATATTCTTTTTGCAAAACAGTATGCAGAAGCAAAAGATGTGGCAGTCAGTGCCGTATGGGGACTGGTAATGGGAACGGTTACGGCATCGGGAATACCTGAGGCAATTGCAGCAGCAATTCTGGTTCTCGCAATCGGTAAAGTTCTGATCGGTGTATTTAGAAAAATGAATATCGGAAATGTATAGATGAAAGATGGAATCTCCGGCTCGAGCAAAGAAAGCCGGGGGTTTTTCAGTATACGGATTATATAAGAAAAAACAGAAATTTTGCAAAAAAATAAAAAAAATAAAAAATTCTGTTGACATACATGGAACTAATATGGTATAAATAATAAGCACTCAGCAATGAGTCATAATACAGGGGATTGGTCAAGTGGTATGATAGGGGTCTCCAAAACCTTTGGCGGGAGTTCGATTCTCTCATCCCCTGCTCCTGGAAGAGTCAGAAATGCTTTATTTACAAGCTTTTCTGGCTTTTTTGTTTTTGCTGAAAAATCAAAGGGTATCAAAAAGGTATCAAATTGAATCGAAAGGGGTGAATCATTCTGGATATTTTGTCCAATACCCGAAAAAATAAAGAAATAATGAGAAAAAGCGATTAGATTTTTGCATCTAACCGTTTTTTACAAATAAAATTATTAAAAAATATAAAGCGGAACCCAGTTCCGGATTAAAACTATAGCTTATCCAGTTTATTTATATTTTTCTTTATTTACTGTTTTTTTTATGATATCTTAAAAATAATGAAATATATATGCTTGATAACTATTTATAATTAAAGGAGGACTGTTTGGAGTGAAAAAAATATCATATATTTTTTGTATGCTATTCTTGGTTGGATTAATGACTGCTTGTGGAAAAAAAGATAAACAAAATGTTATATCAGAAGCCCTTGATATCGACGTGGAAAAAGGAAAAATAATTTCTGAATATGATACTCACGGTGGTGCACATGGAGATGGTACTTCTTGTATTGTACTCAAATTTAATAATGATTCAATTTTAAAAGAAATAAAGAGTAATAAAAAATGGAAAAGTTTTCCGGTGAATGAGACTGTGAAATGTCTGGTATATGGTGAAGAGACTGAGAATGGCACGATGGGTCCATTTTTGACTGATGAAAAAAGTGGTGATCGGTTACTTCCGAATATACAAAGAGGATATTATTTACTAATTGATCGGCAAAATCAAAATAATCAATCAAAAAAAGAAAATATCTTGGATAAAGCTTCGTTCAATTATGATTTGGGAATATATGATATGGATACAAATACTTTGTATTTCTGTCAATTGGATACTTAGAAAGTGTAAAAAGCAGAGGTGTATGGCTATAAATATGCATCTCTGCTTTTTTTGTAGTGTGACAGACCTAACCTTAGGTCTGCTTTGACACTCTGTTATACGTGGTTAATTGAGTGATTGTTATAGCTGCATAGATCAATTTTTAGATTCATGGTGTAGTTATCAGTTCGGATACTGTTCCGTGAATAATTCGGGTTTCAGAAGAACATACTGGAAAATGGTACAGAAACTTCAGAAGAACTGACATGGTTTATCTTATGTTATGACATTTTCACTGATTGTTTTGTTTATGCATCAGATATCAAAAACAAATTAAAAGGTTACATGAAATAATCAAAAAGAAAAATGTTGTTCGCAATAATATAAAATGCTATGATTATAAATAAAACCTGACAATAAATAATTTGAAGGATAGATTGCAAAATAGATTATCCAAGTCAATTTGGAAGAGATGGAATATAAGCTTGAAGGTGTGAATATGGAGAAAATATCATTATTTCATGGAACTTTTGAAAAAAATGTAGTCCCGACGTATGGATTGGGTGTAGAAAAACACGATTATGGAAAAGGCTTTTATTTAACAGAGAATATTGAACTGGCAAAAGAATGGGCAGTTTGCAGACCGGATGTTACGAGTGGATGGGTTCATCAATATGAGCTGGATACTTCAGAACTTAAGATATTAGATTTTCAGGAAAAAGATGTCCTCTCTTGGCTTGCTGAACTGATGAAACACAGAGATGCAGCTGATTCCAGGCGTTATAGAATGTTGTCAAAAAAATTTATTGAAAAGTATGGTATAGATACGGAAGAATATGATGTCATAAAAGGATGGCGAGCAAATGCTTCTTATTTTTATATTGCCAAAGAATTTGTAAGGGATAATATTGATATAGAGATTTTAACGGAACTTTTATCACTGGGGGGACTGGGAATCCAATATTGCATAAAATCACCATTGGCATATTCGAAATTGAGGGAAATAAAAGAAAATTTAATGCCTGTTGATTATGAAGAATTTAGAAAAAAATATAATCAAAGAGATATATCGGCACGAGAAAAAATGCGGAAACTGGTGGATTCAGATGCAAATAAAGTGACAAATGTATTTAGCACATTGTTTTAATGGGGAGAGAGAATATGAAGGCATATGCAGAAGCGTATTTAAATGATGTTGTAGAAAACCAGGGGAAGCTATTTGACTTTGTAGCACAGTCATTTCCAGATAAGGATACGGAAGAATTTATTAACACTTATATGAAAAGTAAAACAAGAAAAAGTATTGATGAAGCACAGGCTTATGTAAATACGATGGATGCGAAAGAATTGTGGAAATATTTTCTTGAAACAGATCGTTATGCATTAAAATCCGGGGAAGGATTAAAAGGATTTATGCCGGACTGGATAGGGGAGTTTTATGCTTACTATCAATGGTATTATAATATACCAAGTGCAGAAGTGGTTCAAAAAGTACCCGTTGATTTTTTGAAAAAAGCGTATTATGGACTACATGATCTGGAACTTGAACTTGCAGTAAAAAAAGTAGGTGAAGTGTAATGGAAATAATATGTTTTCATAATCCGGATGAGGAGAACGGATATCTCAGTAATTGGTATCTGTCAGATTTTAATGTAGACGGAATCCAATATTCTTCAATGGAA
The DNA here is from genome assembly GCA_934309195.1 of uncultured Dorea sp. Lineage (GTDB taxonomy): Bacteria > Bacillota > Clostridia > Lachnospirales > Lachnospiraceae > Dorea_A. Next base: position 21,127 of record CAKRCY010000015.1, on the reverse strand, counting down.
CAATATATGATGTATCAAAAAGCATGTTGCTTCAATGATATGGATATTGCAAATAAAATATTGAATACAAATGATGTGAAAGAAATTAAGCAACTGGGACGATTAGTACAGGGCTATAATGAGAATTGCTGGAGTGGAATACGGCAGTTGATCGTGTATGATGGACTTCAGAAAAAATTTTTACAGAATGAAGAATTGAAAAAGATGCTGTTGGGTACGAAAGATGCAGTATTAGCAGAATGTGCAGTAAGAGATCGAATTTGGGGAATTGGATTATCAATGACAGATGGCAGCAGATTTGACAGGGATAAATGGCGTGGACAAAATTTGCTTGGGTATTCATTGATGATGGTACGGAAAAAGATAAAAGAAATTCGTTGATTCCATTGTTGCCTAAGAAGTCAGAAATGTTTTTCGGTATTTCTGGCTTTTTTGTTTGCAAAAAAATAACTATTGACTTCTTTAAGGTGCAAGCGTAAATTAAAAGCTAGTCGTTATAGGAGAAAAAATATAGATAAGAAAGGCAAAATAAAAATGAAGAGAAAGCAAAATATCAGATGGAATACCATGAAAATTCTGGTAATTGGTTTTCTGAGTGTGATTGTTCTTGGAGCAGTACTTTTATGGCTTCCGGTATCGAATGAAAAACCAATCAGCTTCCTGGATGCATTATTTACATCAACAACATCGGTATGTGTGACTGGACTGGTCACGGTTGTCCCGAAATATCAGTTCACGATAACAGGGAAGATAATTTTATTGATTCTGATTCAGATCGGAGGTCTGGGTATAATTGCCTGTATCACCGCATTCTTTATGCTTCTTAAAAGAAAGATCACGGTAAAAGAGAGAATTGTCATCCAGGAAGCTTATAATATGAATTCTCTTGGTGGTCTGGTAGGCATGGTCCGCAGAATTTTGTTCGGGACGGTAGTGGTAGAAGGAATCGGCGCCGTTTTATATGCAATACAATTCAGTCGGGATTATGGACTCGTAAAAGGAATGTGGTATGGAATTTTTCATTCGATTTCTGCATTTTGCAATGCGGGAATTGATATTCTCGGAGAGGACAGTCTGGCAAGATACGTAACAAATCCATTGATCAACATTACAACGATGATGCTGATTATTCTTGGCGGAATTGGATTTACGGTGTGGTATGACGTGATTGATAACGGAAAGAAGATCTGGCATCGTGAAATTCCGAAGAAATGGTGTTTTACCAGACTTAAGTTACATTCAAAGATAGCGATTGTTACGACGTTGGTCCTGCTGATAGCAGGGACACTTTTGAACTTTGTACTGGAGTATCGGAATCCGGCAACAATTGGAAATCTGAATACCGGACAGAAGATAATGGCTTCGGCATTTCAGGCTGTGACGACCAGAACGGCCGGATTTAGTACATTTCAGCAGTCGGGAATGCATGAAGAGACCGGATTCCTGAATATTATTTTAATGTTTATCGGAGGATCTCCGGGAGGAACTGCAGGTGGTCTGAAGACAACGACATTTGCACTTTTATTTCTCGCTTTTCACACGATGCTCAGGGGAGGTCATGATATTGAATGCTTCCGGAGAAAAGTAGCTGAAGATAGCTTTCGTGTAGCGTTCGTGGCAATTATGCTGGCATTGGGCATATATGTAACAGGAACCACGGTTATTGCTGTGATAGAGCCGGATACAGTCTCACTTCAGAAAATTATGTATGAGACCGCATCTGCGATGGCAACAGTTGGCCTGACACAAGATCTGACAACTCGTCTGAGGGTAGGAAGCAAGATAGTGTTAATGATACTGATGTATGCAGGACGAGTCGGACCGATGACCATTGCGTTATTATTTGCCGGAAAGGTAAATTTGCAGGAAAAGATGCGGACACTTCCGACGGAAAAGATTATGATCGGTTAATGGAGGAATAACTATGAAGAAACAATTTGCAGTATTTGGTCTGGGCAGTTTTGGGGAAAGTATTGCGTTAGAATTACAAAAACTTGGATGTGAGGTCGTAGCGGTAGATAAAGACATGGAGCGTGTAAAAGGGATCGCCGACTCGGTATCATATGCGATGCAGGCAGATATCGGTGATCCGGACTTTGTCAGATCTCTCGGTACGAGGAATCTGGACGGCGTTGTGATCGCAGAGGCAGAAAGTCTGGAAGCAAGTATTATGGCAACGCTGGTGTGTAAAGAAATCGGTGTGCTGAATGTGATTGCAAAAGCAAAAAATGAGCGTCATGCAACCGTATTGAAAAAAATCGGCGCGGACTCCATTATTTTTCCGGAAAAAGAAATGGGAATCCGGCTGGCAAAGAATCTTATGTCTGCCAGCTTCACGGATTGGATCGCTTTATCACCGGATTATAGTATAGTTGAGACACCGATGCCTGTAAAATGGAGTGGAAAGACGTTGAAAGAACTGGATGTGCGCCGGAATTATGAAGTGAATGTTGTGGGAATTAAAAGTGGGGCGCATGTAGAAGTGAATCCGGATCCTTCAGAAGTATTGCGTGAAGATATGGTTCTGATCCTGGTGGGGTCTAATAAAGCATTAGAGTCATTATAAGGATAGGACATGTCTGGGTGATGCCCCCTGGCTGGTCTGTTGAAGGTTGTAATATCGGCTTTGCAATCATAACAAGATAATGGTATAATATTCATACTGATTTGATCTGAAGATACGAAAGCTTTACCGTAAGGAGGACATGAGGATGAAAGAAAAAATAATACAGGGTGGGATCGTGAATGGCGAGAAGATGCTGGTATGTCCGACCTGGGAAGATGAATTTCAAAAAGCAATTAACAGTACAGGCGGCTGTTTCCGGATCAGCATGGATTATTCTGCTGTAGATGTTTCATGGTGGAAAGAACTGGAAGCGATCGCTAAAAAATATGGATACACACTGGATTCCGAATCATTGGAGATCATTCAGGAATATGTACAGAAATATAAAAAGTACGAGAATCATTTCTGGGAATATGGAAAGAAAATCATAACATTTGAACAGTTCAGCAGGATGTTGAGTAAAAAGGCGGGAATACAGCCGAAAGAAGCAAAAGACTATGTGGCTGCTAATCTTCAGAATCTGGAGCATAAAGAGATTTTGGAGGCATTGCTGTTCTCGTTGCAGCTTATTAAATCCGAAAAGGGACTGGAGGGAACGCAGTGGACAAAACCGACGTGCGATTTTATTAAGAAAGAATTTGAGAAGATGATTGTAAACGGGGAATATTAAGAAGAAAAAGTGGGGAGTCAGTCAGGACGATTCTCCACTTTTGATGTAAAAGGAGATAAAGAATATGGAATTATGGGATATTTATGATGAAAATAAAGAGCGTACAGGAGCTACAATGAAACATAATGACTGGAATATGAAACCGGGAGAATTTCACCTGACTGTTCTCGGTGTGCTGATGCGCCCGGATGGAAAATATCTGATCACCAGAAGAAGAATGGATAAAGAATGGGCAGCCGGATGGTGGGAAGTGCCGGGAGGCGGAGTCCGTGCCGGGGAAGATTCGCAGGATGCAGTGATCCGGGAAATCAAAGAAGAGACAGGAATCGATGTGACAGGAGCAAAAGGCGGTTATGCATTTTCGTATAAGAGAGTAAATCCGGAAGAAAAAAATAATTATTTTGTGGATATCTACAAATTTATTCTGGATTTTGATGAATCTGATGTGAAGACACAGGAGGAAGAGGTGTCGGGATTTGCAATCGCAGATATCGAAGAAATCAAAAGATATGCAGATCAGGGGATATTTCTTCATTATGAAAGTATCCGACAGGTTTTCGAGGGATAAAACAGGCAGGCTGTATGAATGATGAAGAGAGAATCCTGAAGGAAATCAAAGATGTATTAAAAGAACTGGATGAGCAGGGAAGAATGAAGTATATGCAGAAATATATGCAGCATAGTGATATTTCGGTATATAAGCATTGCATTAGTGTGGCATATACAAGCGTGGAACTGGCGGAGCGGTTTGCGTGGGATGTCAACCGCAGAGAACTGATCAGAGGTGCGCTTCTGCATGATTATTTTCTATATGACTGGCATGAAAAGAATGCAGGACACAGATTTCATGGATTTATCCATGCCGGAAGGGCACTTCAGAATGCCAGAAAGGATTTTAAACTGACCATACGGGAGGAGAATATCATATTACGTCATATGTTTCCGTTGAATGTCGTACCTCCGATGTGCAAGGAGGCGTGGCTGGTATGCCTTGCCGATAAGATCTGTGCATCCAAAGAGACTGTGGCCGGGAGAATACATAGAAAAAGGAAGAAGCAGAGATGAAGGATAGGGTTGACTTGTCAGATATCCTACTATTATAATAGGAAATATTATGAAATATGAGTGGAGGAACAAATATGTTAAATCAGTTTTCCAGAACACAGCTTCTGTTAGGGTCTGACAATATGGACAGACTTGCAGATGCAAAGGTAGCGGTCTTTGGAATTGGCGGAGTAGGCGGATACGTGGTAGAAGCACTTGCGAGAAGCGGAGTTGGATCATTTGTCCTGGTGGATGACGATAAAGTGTGTCTGACGAATATCAACCGTCAGATTATTGCGACCAGAAAGACCGTAGGAAAATATAAAGTAGATGTGATGAAAGACAGAATTCTGGAAATCAACCCGGATGCAGAAGTAGAGATAAGAAAATGTTTTTATCTTCCGGAGAATGCACATGAATTTCCGTTCGAAGAATATTCTTACGTGGTAGATGCGGTAGATACGGTAACTGCAAAGATTGAGATCATAATGCGTGCGAAAGCCGCAGATGTTCCGGTTATCAGCTGTATGGGAGCCGGTAATAAGCTGGATGCATCTGCATTTCAGGTGGCAGATATCTATAAGACAAAGATGTGTCCGCTTGCAAAAGTTATGCGCAGGGAATTAAAAGCACGCGGTATAAAAAAACTAAAAGTTGTATATTCGGAAGAAAAGCCGGTACGTCCATTAGAAGATATGAGTATCAGCTGCAGACAGCATTGTGTATGCCCGCCGGGGACAGCAAGAAAATGTACCCAGAGAAGAGATATTCCGGGAAGTATTGCATTTGTTCCATCTGTAGCAGGTCTGATCCTCGCCGGAGAAGTGGTGAAAGACCTGACCATCAATCAGTATGGACGGGGAACGGAATAATGGGGGGATATCTTTTGACATTTTCTGTAAATCCGATATAATAGAAAACGTAATGTTCTATTTATAGATTGAGGAGGTTATCAATATGAAAAAAAATAGAAGAAACAATTCAAGACCAGCAGCGATCACAACTGCAAAAGATACAACAAAGGCAATCGAGACAAGAGCAGGCGTATTGAAAGAAACAGAAGATGTGAAGAAAGAGGCAAAGACAAGCTTTTATCTTCAGTATAAGGGAAAAGAAATCAGCACAGAGGAGATCACACAGAAAGTTCACGAAGCATGGAAAACTTTGGGGAAAAATGTAGATGAGATCAAAACTCTGAATGTATATTTGAAACCAGAAGAAGCAGCAGCTTATTATGTGATCAATGAAGAAACAACCGGAAAAGTAGCAATTTAATGTAATAACTATATTGAACGTCCGGTATATGGATACAGCAGTATAGAACAATTCTATACTGCTGTATCTGGTTTTGGACGGAATTGGAAGTCGATACATTCGTTTGATGTCAATGGTATCTAGTATTTTGTTGCATCTTCTTCAAGATGTGCAATCTGTTCCAGAAGCCCGGCAGTTTCTTTTTCGGAAAGACTTTCCAGGAGCATGTTCATATCATCCGCAATTTTTGCAGGATTATAAGGAACTTCCAATGCAAAATCACTGAAAGCGCGAATCTTCTGGAAATAAGTGCAGGTCTCAGGTTCTTCGCCGCCAGTCCGGCACATCTGATACATGGTGACACAGTCTGTGGCATCCTGATCTGTACATTTTTTACAGATCCATTTTCCAAGATAATAGTAATTACTTCCAATCTGATAAAGGAATCCAGGAAGCTTTAATAATCGCTCTGATAACATGACAGAACCTCCTTGCATTGATGAAGTCCGGTTAAGAGGACTTGCTTTTTTATGTTTTTAGTATCCGGTGAAGTGACAGAAATGTCAAGTCAGATCTGTCTGAAAAAAATATATAATTTGAAAATGCTCGAAATATGTCGTATTATAGACTATAGTATGATAAGATGTTGGTAAAAGAAAATTATATATATAATTGTAGTATAGGTGGAGAGTAGAATGAAACTGAAAAATGGGGGCATGCTGTTACTGACAGCATTTATATGGGGAACAGCATTTGTTGCCCAGAGTGTAGGGATGGATTATCTGGGACCCTTTTCTTTTAATGGAATCCGCTGCCTGATAGGTGCGGCGGCACTTTTACCGTGTATATGGTTTTTGAACAGAATGAATAAAGATACGGAAACGGACTGTTCGGAAAAAGAGAAATCAGGAAAAGATCTGATAACAGGAGGTGTTGCATGTGGAGTATTATTATTCACAGCAGGCAGTCTCCAACAGGCCGGGATTCAGTATACGACAGCAGGAAAAGCAGGATTTATTACTGCCTTTTATATCGTGATCGTTCCGCTTCTTGGAATTTTCCTTCATAAAAAAATCAAATGGAAGGTATGGATGGCAGTGTTACTGGCACTTGTCGGATTATACTTTTTGTGTATTACGGAGTCTTTTTCTATTGGAAAAGGAGATATTCTGGTATTTTTGTGTGCACTTGTTTTTTCTGTGCATATTCTGGTAATTGATCACTTTTCTCCAAAAGTGGATGGCGTGAAGATGTCCTGCATCCAGTTTTTCGTGAGTGGAATTCTGTCATTACCATTTATGTTTGTGCTGGAGACACCAAGGATGGTATCTGTGGCGGCTGCATGGATGCCGCTTCTGTATGCAGGTGTATTGTCCTGTGGTGTTGCATATACATTACAGATACTTGGACAGAAGAATGTGAATCCGGCGGTAGCATCACTGATTTTAAGCCTGGAATCCTGCTTTTCAGTGCTTGCTGGATGGATCATACTTGGAGAACGTTTGTCATTCAGAGAATCGTTAGGGTGCATACTGATGTTTTTGGCAATTATACTGGCACAGCTTCCGGATAAAAAATAACGGGTAACAGGAGGAGAGAAAATGCGGTTTGTGATTCAGAGAGTTACAGAAAGCAGCGTAAAAGTGGATGGAAAAGTAATCGGCAAGATAGGAAAAGGATTTATGGTTCTGATCGGTGTGGCTGATTCAGATACAAAAGAGATTGCTGATAAGATGGTTAAGAAAATGACCGGATTACGTATTTTTGAGGATGAAGAAGGGAAGACGAATCTTTCGCTGGATGCGGTGGGAGGAGAACTTCTTCTGATCTCTCAGTTTACTTTATATGCGAACTGTAAAAAAGGAAACCGTCCAAGCTTTGTCGAAGCTGGAAAACCGGACATGGCAGAAGAACTTTACGAATATATTATCAGTAAGTGCAAAGAACAGATACCGGTAGTAGAACGGGGAATGTTTGGAGCGGATATGAAGGTAAGTCTGGTAAATGACGGACCATTTACAATTGTACTGGATTCAGACAGATTATAGTGATAAAATATAGATTATGATAAGGGAAGTAAAAAAACGAACAAAAGTTTGGGGGGGGGGAAACGATATGGAAGAACAGAGAAAAAAGATCTTAATCGTCGATGATTCAGAAATGAACCGTGAGATCCTGGTGAGTATGCTTGAGGACGAATATGATTTGATACAGGCAGAAGACGGACAGCAGGCGGTCTATATTATGAAAGAACACCATATGGAATTATCCCTGCTGTTATTGGATATGAACATGCCTGTGATGAATGGATATGAAGTGCTGCAGGTTATGAAAGAAAGACTATGGCTGGATCGTATACCGGTTATCAGTATCTCGGCAGATTCTTCTGATGATAATATCGGACGAGCATATAAGCTTGGTGTAAACGATTATTTCTCTCGTCCGTTTGATGCGGCTGTTGTTTTGAGAAGAGTGCATAATACGATTGCACTGCATGATAAATCCATGGGGAATTTTCAGGATACATTGGGAATGCTGTCAGCTTTCTATTATGTAATATTGAAAGTCAACCTGACAACAGACAGTTATCTGATTTTGAAAGATGGACTTGATGATCAGGAAAAATATTTCGACGGTTTTACATCCTTTTCAGCGAGACTGCGCGGCTTTGCGGACATGGATTGCATTTATGAAGACGATAAAAAAGAATATCTTGAGTTTTGTAATGTAAAACATCTGAGGAAAGTGTTCGCAGGAGGAAACAAAAAAGAGCTGATCCGTTATCGCCGGAAAGTGAAGGATGAATTCAAATGGGTATCACTTACAATGATATGCAGTGAGGAATACGAAGATGATAATCAGATCGTGATGCTGTATGTAAGGGATATTAATGATGACTATCTGAAACAGCTGGATGAAGTCATGAGAAAGACGACGGATTCACTTGGAACGGTGACTGTAAATGTAAGCAAGGGAATGTGTATCTCCTGTGCAGTAAAGAATAAGAATATCGGAATCAGAGGAGAAAAGGAAAATCTGGACGATTACGTCAGAAGAATATCGATGTATGCAATTGGCTGTGAAGACGAAACAAAAGCAAAACAGCTGTTTTCGCAGGAAAATCTACTGAAAGAATTTGCAGCTGGGAGAACAATTATCTCGTTTGAAACAGTTGCTCAGGGAGACCAGGATGAGAAGATCCGTATGTTCCGCATTACGATAGAGATGATCCGGAACTCTGTGACAGATGACATTGAAGGAGTGCTTTATTTTCAGGACATAACAGAAAGTTATCTGGCAGAAAAAATCCCACAGCTTCTTTACCAGAAGAATTTTGAAAAGGTTGCACTTATCGATGCCCGCAGAAATCTGATCAATATGGAATCGACAGAGGATTTTAATGCATACAGATATCTTCATACGAAGATCGATTATAATACGTATTGCCGGGAAATCCTGGGTACAATGGTTCCGGAGCAGGAAAAAGAGCATCTGAAGAAAAATACAGACATAGAAACGATATGCAGGGAATTGAATCAAAATGGCCGCTATTCCTTCACAGTCCATCAGATCAGTGAGGATGGAGAGATGCGCCTGAAAGAGTTTAATTACATGTATCTGTTCAAGGAACTGGGAATCATTCTGGCTGTGACAGAAGATATCACCGAGCTTTCCGGTAAAGATATGCTGACCGGTGGGTACAACAGGCGGGGATTCATCCATAATGCGGAAAATATATTCCGGCACAGTGACGACAGGACTGATTATGCAGTGCTGTACTTTAACGTCCGGAATTTCAAAGCGGTAAATGAGCTTTTTGGAATTGACATTGGTGATAATGTGCTGCGCACAATTTATAAGAATCTGCGATCATCCAGCCTGAAGCCATGCGTGGTGGCGAGGGTGGAGGCTGATCAGTTCACCTGTCTGGTAGAGAAAAAGAATCTGGATTTTGATGCGCTCTCCGGACTTTGCGAGTGGAATTTCACAAAGAAGGGAAAGACGATGCACATCTTCTGCGGTTGTGGGATTTTCTTCGTGGAAAATAAAGAAATGAGCATCAACGGTATGATCGACCGTGCGAAGCTTGCGAAAAAATATATTACAGATGAATATGTAAAACCATATAACATCTATGATGTATCGATGAAATCATATTACATCGATCGTGCGGAACTTGCAGGAGAACTCAGAAACGGACTGGCACAGGAACAGTTCAAAGTATATTATCAGCCGGTTGTAGATGCGAAGACCGGAGAGATCCGGTCGGCAGAAGCATTGATCCGCTGGGTGCATCCAAAGAGAGGATTCGTATCACCTGCCATATTTATTCCGGCATTAGAAGAGAGTGGACATATCTCGGAACTGGATTTCTATGTGACAAAAAAAGTATTTGAATTCATGTGGAAGCGATGCGAAGACGGTAAGAAAAATATTCCGATATCAATCAATCTGTCATGGATGGATTTTTATGATGAAACGATGATGAAATGGATCGAGGAAAATGTAGAGTCGTCTCAGAAGCTTGGAATCAAATCAAGATTTGAGATTACAGAGACATCGTTTGAGGCGATGAAGCAGAACCGTAATAATATTCTGGAATCATTGCAGAAAAAAGGTGCGGTGACACTGCTGGATGATTTTGGAAGCGGATATTCTTCTTATGGTGTACTTCAGGACTATAATTTCGATATTTTAAAGATCGATATGAGTCTGGTGCGTCAGATTGAGACGAATCCGAAGTCTAGAAGCATCTTAAAATCTATCATTGCGATGGCTCACGAACTGGGGATGCAGTTGGTGGCAGAAGGAGCAGAGACGGAAGAACAGGTTACGTTCCTGAAGGAAAACGATTGTGATTGTATACAGGGATATTATTATTCCAAGCCGCTTCCGGAAGACGAATTTTTGGAATACCTTGGGGAAAATGAAACAACAGATCAGAATCAGATTTTGAAGATATAAGTTGTGTGAGTGGGAAAACTCTCCGGAAATCTGCGCGAAAGTGTAGACTTCCGGAGAGTTTTTTTGAATGTATAATAGTTAGCATTCTAAATAAATAAAATATAAAACAAACAATAAAAATATGAAAAAAATATAAAAATGTTGACATTGTTGGCGAAAATGACTAATATAATCGTTAGATTTCTAATTAATAAAAGGAGGTGGAGGATTTGGAAAAAGATATGGAAACGTCAACATTTTTTTCTGTATTTCAATTAATGAAATTTATGCAATATCAGTCAATGAAGCGTATGGAAAAAATGGACTTGAAACCAAGTCAGGCGGGAGTCTTGTTTTCATTGAAACATTGGGGGGAACAGTCGCAGAAACAACTGGCAGAACGTGTCGGCATTACACCGCCATCTATGACTGTTGCGTTACGGAAGATGGAAGAAAAAGGATATGTGACACGAAGACAGGATGAAAAGGATCAAAGAGTGGTAAAAATTCATCTTGCGCCAAAAGGAGAAGAGTGTATAGAAGGAATTCAAAGAGTAATTCGTGAAATGGAAGAAATTGTTTATCAGGGAATGTCAAGAGAAGAGATACTTCTGATGAAGCGTCTTCTGACGGAAATGAAAAACAATCTGTTGAATTCAAAGGATTTCAAAGGTGTGGATATGGATACAATCATAGAAAAGACATGTCCATCGGCACGTGGGAGTTTTTAGTAATAGAATATATAGACGGAACTGGATAGGACAGATCCGTTGTATATAAATATGAATGCAGAAAGGAAAGACATAAGAAAATGGGAAAATTATTTAAGTTTCTGAAACCATATGCAGCTGCTGTGGCAGCAATTATCTGCATACTGGTTGTCCAGGCTTATTGTGATCTGTCTTTGCCGACTTACACATCGGATATTGTGAATATCGGTATCCAGCAGGGCGGTATTGATGAGACTGTACCTGATACAATTTCCGAAAAAGATCTGAACCATCTGTTACTGCTGGTTCCGTCGGACAGACAGGAAATTGTAAAAAATGCGTATACAAAGTCGGTGGGAAAATACGACTATAATGGGACTGTAATGGAATTAAAAGCTTCTGTGAAAGAAGATGAAAAGAAAATGGACAGGCTTTCAGAAGTTCTTGGAAAGCCGATGCTCATGGCAGCAGGATTTGATTCCGGCAGTGATATGACACAGAAGATCGAAGAACAGATGCGTACACAGATGTCTGGAATTCCGAATGTTGATAAGATGAGTATCTATGATATGTTGGATTTTATGGGAGCAGAAGGCAGGGATGCGCTGATCGGACAGATGGATCAGCAGATGGATTCCATGCAGGATTCCATTATTGCCCAGGCAGCAGCAGGCTATATTAAAGATGCATACACCCATATAGGAATTGATACAGATCAGATTGAAACTACCTATATTTTACATACAGGAGCCAAGATGCTGGCGCTTGCATTCCTCGGAATGGCAGCAAGCATTCTGGTCGGACTGCTGGCATCGCGTGTCGGCGCCGGTGTCGGACGCAGACTTCGTGAAAACGTATTCCGTAAAGTGGTTGGTTTCTCCAATGCGGAATTTGATAAATTTTCTACGGCATCACTGATTACAAGAAGCACGAATGACATTCAGCAGATCCAATTATTACTTGTTATGATCCTTCGGATGGTTCTGTATGCACCGATTATGGCAATCGGAGGAATCTGGAAAGTTTTCCACACGAATGTCAGCATGTCATGGATCATCGGACTTGCGGTTGCTGTTATTGTAGTTATCGTAGGATTCTTATTCCTGGTGGTAATGCCGAAGTTTAAGCTGATCCAGAATCAGGTTGACAAACTGAATCTTGTCAGCCGTGAAATCCTGACAGGACTTTCGGTCATCCGTGCATTTGGTACACAGAAGCACGAGGAAGAACGTTTTGATGATGCAAATAAAGCGCTGACAAAGACGAACTTATTTGTAAATCGTGCAATGACATTTATGATGCCGCTTATGATGTTTGTTATGAACAGTATTGCGGTTCTGATCGTATGGGTAGGCGGACACAGCATCAATGACGGGGCAATGCAGGTTGGTGATATGATGGCATTTATCCAGTATACGATGCAGATTATCATGGCATTCTTAATGATCTGTATGATCTCAGTTATGCTGCCAAGAGCAGCTGTATCTGCGGGGCGTGTAGACGAAGTACTGACAAGTGAGACAATGATCCATGATCCTGCGAATCCGTCACATATTCCGGAAGAAGGGAAAGGAAAGGTTGTATTTGACCATGTATCCTTCCGTTATCCGGGGGCAGAAGAGGATGTCCTGCATGACATTTCATTTACGGCAGAGCCCGGAAAGACGACAGCATTTATCGGAAGTACCGGGTGCGGAAAGTCCACACTGGTGAATCTGATCCCGAGATTCTATGATGTTACAGACGGTAAGATTACGATTGACGGAAAAGACATCCGAAATGTATCACAACATGAACTCCGGGAGAAACTGGGATATGTACCGCAGAAAGCTGTATTATTCTCGGGGGATATTGCTTCAAATATCTTATATGGTAATCTGGATGGAAGTGAAGCTGAGATGACAGAGGCAGCAACGATCGCACAGGCAACGGAATTCATTGAGCAGAAGAAGAAAAAGTATAAGAGTACAATTTCCCAGGGAGGATCGAATGTATCCGGAGGTCAGAAACAGAGACTTTCGATTGCAAGAGCAATAGCAAAACATCCGGATGTATATATATTTGATGACAGTTTTTCAGCACTGGATTATAAGACGGATGCAACACTTCGTGCAAAACTGAAAGAGAAAACAGCGGAAAGTACGGTTATGATCGTCGCGCAGAGAATCAGTACGATTCTTCATGCAGATCAGATCATTGTATTAGACGATGGTCAGATCGTCGGAAAAGGTACACATAAAGAACTGCTTAAGAACTGCGAAGCATATTATCAGATCGCATCTTCGCAATTATCAGAGAAAGAATTAGAAGAAGATCTTAAGGAGGTGGAATCATATGCCAAGAGGTAGAGGTCATGGACCGAGAATGTCCAATGAAAAGGCAAAAGATTTTAAAGGTACGATGAAAAAGCTGATGGCATATTTGAGCGCATATAAGATTGGAATATTTTTTGTGATTGTATTTGCCATCGGAAGTACGATATTTAATATCGTAGGACCGAAGATCCTTGGAAAAGCAACGACCGAGATATTTAAAGGTCTGGTCAGAAAAGTATCCGGCGGAGCCGGAATTGATTTTGACAAGATTGCACATATTGTACTGACTCTGTTATGCCTGTATCTGGCAAGCGCGGTGTTTTCATTCGTACAGGGATATATCATGACAGGAGTATCACAGAAGCTGACTTACCGTCTGAGAAAAGAAATCTCGGAGAAAATCAACCGCCTGCCGATGAATTATTTTGATAAACAGACACATGGAGAGGTGTTATCCCGTATCACAAATGATGTAGATACCTTAAGCCAGAGTCTGAACCAGAGTGCAACACAGGTAATCACATCGGTGACAACGATCATAGGTGTGCTGATCATGATGCTCAGTATCAGTCCGCTGATGACATTGGTAGCACTTCTGATTCTTCCGGTTTCAATGGGGCTGATCTCTGTGATCGTAAAACGTTCGCAGAAGTACTTCATGAGCCAGCAGGAGTATCTGGGACATGTAAACGGACAGGTAGAAGAAATCTATGGTGGTCATAATATCATCAAAGCATTTAATAAAGAAGAGGATGTAATCGCAACATTCAAGAGAGATAATGATATTTTATATACCTCTGCATGGAAATCGCAGTTTCTTTCCGGAATGATGATGCCGATCATGCAGTTTGTCGGAAATCTTGGTTATGTCGGAGAGGTTATCCTTGGCGGTTATCTTGCTATGAAAGGAACAATCCAGGTTGGTGATATCCAGTCTTTTATCCAGTATGTAAGAAGCTTTACGCAGCCGATCCAGCAGGTTGCACAGGTGGCAAACATGTTACAGTCCACAGCTGCAGCTTCTGAGCGTGTCTTCGAATTTCTTGAGGAGGCGGAAGAAGACCAGACAGTGGAACATCCGGCATGCATTGATGAAATGGAAGGAAGCGTAAGCTTCGAACATGTCCATTTCGGATATAATCCGGATCACACGATTATCAATGATTTTAGTGTGGATGTAAAGCCGGGACAGAAGGTTGCGATTGTAGGACCTACCGGTGCCGGAAAGACGACGATCATTAAATTACTGATGCGTTTTTATGATGTCGGAAGTGGTTCGATCAAAGTGGACGGGCATGATGTCCGTGACTTTAACCGCGATGATCTGAGAAAAATGTTCGGAATGGTATTACAGGATACCTGGCTGTTCAAAGGAAGTATCGAAGACAATATCTGTTATGGACGGCTGGATGCAACGCATGAAGAGGTAGTGGAGGCTGCGAAGGCAGCACGTGCACACCGCTTTATCCAGACTCTTCCGGGCGGTTATCAGATGGAGTTAAATGAAGAAGCAAGTAACGTGTCACAGGGACAGAAGCAGCTTCTGACAATTGCAAGAGCAATGCTTGCGGATCCTAAGATACTGATCCTTGATGAGGCGACAAGTTCGGTAGATACAAGAACTGAAATTCAGATCCAGAAGGCAATGGACCAGTTGATGAAAGGAAGAACCAGCTTTGTGATCGCGCATAGACTGTCAACAATACGTGATGCAGATATGATTCTGGTTATGAAAGACGGAGATATCGTAGAACAGGGAAATCATGAAGAACTTCTTGCACAGAATGGATTCTATGCGGAGCTGTATAATTCGCAGTTTGAAAGAAGTGCATAAAAGTGGGATGATCACGTTAAAGGTTACGGAATCATTAAAGAGAAATAAGGCGTTGTCAGAAGAAAATCTGACAACGCCTTTTGAATATGCACGGATACATGCCAGAAATAATCCGGATTGTTCTGTATTCATAACGTTTAGAGGGCAAAAAAAGCGTATGTTACTATGCAAGGAAATATACGGTCAATATCCATTGCATGAAATAAACGAATAAAAATCAGAACGGACAGATCCGGATTCTTTTAAAGAAAAATGAAAGTGTGTAAAAAAACTGCTACCTAACAGTCTTTTTACCTGTTTAAGATGAATGTTTTAAAGTAATTAAATTATATCATAAATATACAAAAAATATATAAAAATATACAAAGAAAAAACAAAGCAACGAAATGTGGCGTGAAAAAGAAGCATATATCTGCCTACACATACCATGTTTCGTTGCTTTTTGCAAAAATTATTTCTGATTCTTATTTACATTCTGCAGTTTCATTGCACGAACTTTCAGTGGAAGTCCGAACAGGTTAATGAATCCACTTGCATCATGATGGTCATACAGATCACCGGTTGTGAAGCTTGCAAGAGACTCACTGTACAGAGAGTATGGAGAAGTGGTTCCGGCTTTTGTGATCGTTCCTTTATACAGCTTGAACTTCACTTCACCTGTTACATATTTCTGTGTGCTTTCAACGAAAGCCTGGATTGCTTCGCGCAGTGGTGTGAACCATTTTCCTTCGTATACGATCTGAGCAAGCTTGTCAGCCATTTCTTTCTTCACTTCTGCTGTAGCACGGTCAAGAATAAGTTCCTCTAACTGCTGGTGAGCAGCATACAGGATTGTTCCGCCAGGTGTCTCGTATACGCCACGTGACTTCATACCTACAACACGGTTCTCAACGATGTCGATGATTCCGATGCCGTGTTTTCCGCCAAGCTCATTCAGCTTGCGGATGATATCTGATACTTTCATCTCTTCACCGTTGATACTCTTAGGCACACCTTTTTCAAAAGTCATAGTAACATATTCTGCTTTGTCAGGAGCTTTTTCCGGTGTAGTAGACATTACCAGAAGATCGTCATAATTAGGTTCGTTAGAAGGATCTTCCAGTTCCAGACCTTCATGGCTGATATGCCATAAGTTACGGTCACGGCTGTAGCTGTGTTTTGCATCGAATGGAAGGTCGATTCCGTGTGCTTTACAGTAATCAATCTCGTCTTCACGTGACTGCATGGTCCAGATATCTGTCATTCTCCAAGGAGCAATGATCTTGATGTCCGGAGCAAGTGCTGTGATACCAAGTTCAAAACGGATCTGGTCATTTCCTTTACCGGTAGCACCGTGGCAGATGGCAACAGCATTTTCTTTACGTGCAATCTCTACGAGACGTTTTGCGATTGCAGGACGGGCCATGGAAGTTCCCAGAAGATATTCATCTTCGTATACGGCATGTGCCTGAACGCAAGGTACAATATAGTTATCAGCAAAATCGTCTACGATATCTTCAATATATAACTTGGCTGCACCGGAAAGCTTTGCTCTTTCTTCCAGCCCATCCAGTTCTTCCCCCTGACCACAGTCGATACAGCAGCAGACAACATCATAGTTAAATGTCTCTTTCAGCCATGGGATAATTGCTGTGGTATCAAGACCACCTGAGTATGCTAATACAACTTTTTCTTTCATCTTATATATCCTCCTACATGAAATATAGTTTTATCAATCGCGTTAAAATAATCTTCTCGTATACAGCCGGAAAAGTCAAGTCTTTCTTTTGACAGTGTATATTTGCGGCTGCAAGGAATACTATACACCAGATTTTATAAATATGCAAGAAAAAACGAGAAAAAAGTTGAAAAATATGCAAAATAATGCATAAAAATAACAAAATAATGCATAAAATAAGCGGAGAAGGATAGAGGGAGAAAGGAGAATCCGTCTGTTGGGAAACATTACAAAAATGCAGAGAGATAGAGGCTGTGAACAATCTTTGGAAATCTTAAAAAATCTATGGAAAAAGCTTGACGAAATGTGAATGGCAACGTAGAATATAGCCGGCACTTTACTTGAAAATAGTATGATTAGAAATAAATATAAAGCCGGAAGAAGGGCTTATATATATGTCATGAGAAGGAGAAGATACTTATGAATTATGATGTGATCATTATAGGAGCAGGTCCGGGAGGGATTTTTGCGGCGTATGAGCTGATGAAAAAGAAGCCGGAATGTAAGATTGCCGTGTTTGAAGAAGGATATCCGCTTGAAAAGAGAAAATGTCCGATTGACGGGGAAAAAATTAAGAGCTGTATCAATTGTAAACGATGTTCGATCATGTGCGGTTTCGGAGGAGCAGGAGCATTTTCCGATGGAAAATATAATATTACCAATGATTTCGGGGGGACGCTGTTCGAATATATCGGGAAGAAACAGGCAGTAGAACTGATGAAGTATGTAGATGAAATCAACATGGAGAACGGTGGAGAAGGAACAAAACTCTATTCGACAGCCGGAACCAAATTCAAGAAGCTTTGTCTGCAGAACAAGCTGAATCTTCTCGATGCATCGGTACGTCATCTTGGAACGGATATCAACTATGTGGTGCTTCAGAATCTGTATGACCAGATGAAAGATCATATAGATTTCTATTTTGATACACCGGTAGAGACGATCGAAATAATTGAAAACGGTTACAAAGTGGTGTGTGAAAAAGGAAACTATGAATGTGAAAAATGCATCGTCTCTGTAGGACGAAGCGGAAGTAAATGGATGGAGAAAGTGTGTAAAGAGCTGGAGATTCCTACCAAATCTAACCGTGTAGATATCGGAGTCCGTGTAGAACTTCCGGCAGTTATCTTCTCACATCTGACAGATGAACTCTACGAAAGTAAGATTGTGTATCGTACAGAGAAGTTCGAAGATAATGTCCGCACATTCTGCATGAATCCAAATGGAATTGTCGTAAATGAGAATACCAACGGAATCATCACGGTAAACGGACACAGCTATGAGGGCAGTGAGAAGAAGACAGACAATACGAACTTTGCGTTGCTGGTTGCAAAACATTTCTCAGAGCCGTTCAAAGACAGTAACGGTTATGGAGAAAGTATCGCAAGACTTTCCAATATGCTTGGTGGTGGTGTGATTGTACAGCGCTTCGGTGATCTGGTACGTGGAAGAAGAAGTACAGAGAAGCGTATTGAAGAAGGTCTTGTAACACCAACCTTATCTGCAACACCCGGAGACTTAAGCCTTGTACTTCCAAAACGAATCCTGGATGGTATCGTGGAGATGATCTATGCGCTGGATAAAGTAGCACCTGGAACGGCGAACGATGACACTCTTCTTTATGGTGTAGAAGTGAAATTCTATAATATGGAAGTAGACATCGATGAGAATCTCGAAAGCTGCCATAAAGGTCTGTATGTGATCGGAGACGGAAGTGGAGTGACACATTCTCTTTCTCATGCATCGGCAAGCGGTGTATATGTAGCAAGACACATCATTGGGGACGGGGAAAGTGGCTCTGACCAGTGAAAACGGGGAAATAAAAAGAAATGTCAGTTTCGGTAAAAGCAAGCCGAAACTGACGTTTCTTTTTATTATACCTTCGAAAGAGGCTGACAGAAAAAAAGAATATAAAAAGATTCTGAAATAAAATAACAGGAATCATATTGACATATATAGGTAATCGATGTAATATGTAGATAACCAATACAATATATAGATAATCTATATGTTATGGATGGAAAGGAGAAGAAAAAAATGGCAGTAGATAAAAGCCTGGTTTCGGGAAGTACAACGATGCTGGTATTAAAATTATTAGAAGAAAAGGATATGTATGGGTATGAAATGATTGATACCCTGCGCGGCAAGTCAAAGAATGTATTTGAATTGAAGGCGGGAACCCTGTACCCACTTCTTCATGGACTGGAAGAAAAGGGATTTGTAGAGTCGTATGAGAAAGAAGCGGTCGGAAAGATCCGGAAGTATTACCATATTACAAGGGCAGGGAAAAAGGAATTAAAGAAAAAGGCAGAAGAATGGAAAGAGTATTCCCAGGCAGTTCTGGATGTGATGGGTGGTGTGTGCTTTGGATAAGTTAGATAAGAGAAGATATATACAGACGGTAACAGACCAGATTCGCTGTAAGCGTGCACTTCCACTGGTGACAAAAGAACTGGAAGACCATATCGAAGACCAGAAGTGCGATTATATGACAGAAGGAATGGAACCTTCAGAGGCAGAAGAAGCGGCGGTTCTGGAAATGGGTGATCCGGTTGAAGTAGGAATTGAGATGGACCGGATTCACAGACCCAAAATGGCATGGAAAATGATCGGCCTTATTGCAGTTCTGAATCTGGTGGGAATTCTTCTGCTGTATTGTCTAAGAACAAGCGTCCTTACAGATGCGGGAAATAATCAGGGAGATGTAGAATGGATTGCTTCGGGAATTGGTGGCAATAGTGATTATCTGAAAAGTATTGCGTGGACATTTGCAGGACTGGCTTGTATGATCGGAATCTGTTATGTTGATTACAGCTGGATCGGGAAATATGCAAAGCAGCTGGCGGGTATATGGATCGTGGCAATGGGACTGGGGATATTCATGGGAGCGGTGTATATCAACGGAGCGGTATACGGAATTCCATTTTTATTCGGTCGGGCATTACCGTTACGGCCGTTGTTATATCTGATCGTACCGTTATATGCAGCAATATTATATAGCATGCGAAGCAAAAAAACAGGATATATCGGTATTGCAAAGGCTGTATTGTGGCAGGTGCTTCCGATATGGTTCGTTTTACGCATTCCAAATCTGTCGATGGCAGTCAGTGTAGAATTTACATTTCTGATCTTGTTATCAATTGCAGTCTGGAAGGGCTGGTTTGAAGTAAATAGAAAAAGAACGCTGATCATCATGTGGAGTCTGGTAATCTTGCTTCCGGCAGCGGGTATGGCATTAATGAATAAAATGGGATATGTAAGAGATTACCAGTCGGCAAGACTGTCGGCATTCATTCATCCGGAAGGCAATGATGCAGGAAGTTTATGGGGCACAATAAGAAATATGATCTCAGGGGCACATTTTACAGGACGTGGAGATTGTGAAAAGATAGGTTTTTTTAACAGTGATTATATGCTGACATTTATCATACATTATTATGGGATACTGGCGGCAGTGCTTGTGATTGCTGTTGTAGGCGCTGTCCTGATCTGGTTTCTGCAAAAGACCGGACACCAGAAAAACCAACTTGGCATGATTATGGGAACCGGATGCGTGGTGGTCCTGTTTATTCAGTTCATCGGATATGTAGTGGAGAATCTGGGCTATTTTCCGCTTTCGAATAATTACTGCCCTTTCTTGACAGCAGGAGGAAGCGGAATTATGATAAGTTATATGATGTTTGGAATATTGCTTAGTATATATAGGTATCAGAATGTGCTGGTTGAGACGGAAATGAAGAAGAAAATTGGGATTTAATTTATTAACGTAGTTGGCCTCTCGATCCTTGAAGAAAACAGTATAAAGTGCTTCTTGTTCAGGTTCCATGCTCTAAGAAAAACTAAGAGAGCCAGAATCTCCTAAAAGCAAAGGAACTACGCTCAAACTCGGCGTTCGCCTCAAACACGTTCGCTTCGTTCCTTTAACGGAGATTCTGACTCTCTAACTTTTTCTAAGAGCATTCCACATTCACCAGAACCACTTTATACTGTTTTCTTCAAGTCGTGACTGGCAGCGGATGTTAATAAATGAAATGCCGGAAGTGTAACCCGGTGGCGGCCACTACGGTTACGCA
>CAKRCY010000014.1:0-39713 GCA_934309195.1 uncultured Dorea sp. | reverse complement strand
TCACAAGATTTTACCTTCAGATCTGCCAGGTCACCTGAGCAGCACTCTAATGTACGTACCGGGATATCCAGTGAACGGAACAGATCTACCGTGTTCTGCCATAATTTATCATACCAGATCTTGCTTTCTTCCGGTTTACATACAACGATCATTTCCTGTTTCTCGAACTGGTGGATTCTGTATACTCCACGTTCCTCGATACCGTGAGCTCCTTTTTCTTTACGGAAACATGGTGAATAACTTGTAAGTGTCTGTGGAAGCTGTTTTTCTTCCAGCATTGTATCGATGAATTTACCAATCATAGAGTGCTCACTTGTTCCGATCAGGTACAGATCTTCTCCCTCGATCTTATACATCATGGAATCCATCTCTGCGAAGCTCATAACACCTGTTACAACGTTGCTTCTGATCATGAAAGGTGGTACACAGTAAGTAAATCCACGATTAATCATAAAGTCTCTTGCATATGCAAGTACAGAAGAATGAATTCTTGCGATATCACCCATCAGATAATAGAATCCATTTCCCGCTACTCTTCCGGCGCTCTCAAGATCGATTCCGTCAAATGCTTCCATGATCTCTGTATGGTATGGAATCTCGAAATCAGGAACAAAAGGCTCACCGAATTTTTCAATTTCTACATTCTCACTGTCATCTTTTCCGATTGGTACAGAAGGATCGATGATGTTCGGAATGATCATCATATTCTGTTTCAGTTTCTCTTCTACTTCTTTTTCTTCCTTGGAAAGCTCTTCGATTCTTGCAGCACTCTCAGCTACTTTTCTCTTTAATTCTTCCGCTTCTTCTTTCTTTCCCTGTGCCATACATGCACCGATCTGTTTAGAGATTTTATTCTTTTCTGCACGGAGTGCTTCTACTTCTCCCTTAATATCTCTATTCTTCTGATCCAGTTCTATAACCTCATCTACCAAAGGTAATTTCTCATCCTGGAACTTATTTTTGATGTTCTGTTTTACCACATCCGGATTATTTCTTACAAATTTAATATCTAACATTTTTCTAAACTCCTCCTGCTCTCATATCTGTTATATGATCTGCTATTTTTTATTTTTTTCAGGTCTTGCCATATCTGGACGCATACTGCTGGTTCTTGTATTCAGGATCTTCCCATTATTCGCCTTTCCAGATGCCTGTTTTGCACTTCTTGCATTGCTGTTTTTCTGATTTCCGTTCTTTGCCGGACCGGATTTTGCCATTTTCATACTTCCTGTTACAGAAGCAACAGCCTTATTGACTTCTTCTTCATATCCATCTTCGAAAATGGCCTTATCCAGTGCTTCTGCTTCTTCCTCGGCAAGTTCTACATAGCTTTCCCCTTTTACGATCTCTTTTACGTAAGTGTAACAGCCCTCTCTGCTGTGCATTGCATTGATGATCCATCCGGTATTATTATTGTCCAGCATTGCAAGTGCAAAGCTGAGCTTTCCACCCATTTCATTAAATGCATCATACTTGACAATACCAACCTTCTGGTAAGACTTCTCCATCTTCTTGTTCAGCTTCTGGATGTCTGTACGGTTCTGCTTTGTGTATTTCAGAATTGCTTCTACATCCGAGAATCCTGACATCATGCTTTCTTCCAGTGTCTTTCCATCTTTCCCACGCATAAACGTCGTATAGCTGCTTTTCAACCGATTATACTTCATTGTTACATTTACGTACAGAACGAATAATATAACAATCAGTACCAGCAAAAATAAAAATATCAATGCCGGATCGATACCAAGTGCTTTCAGTATTTTGCTATCCATATTCAATTACTCTCCTCTTTTAATGCTCATCATCATATCGAACAGATGTTCTAATTCATCATCTGAATAATATTCTATCTCTATCTTACCTTTTCCCTTTCCCTTTGATGCTATACTGACTTTTGTTCCGAATACACCTTTCATCTTTTCTTCCAGATCCTGGTAAATGAACGCATTCTCCATTACCTTCTTCTCTTTTGGTTTTTTCGGATTCTTGATCTCTTTCACAAGCTTCTCAGTCTCCCTCACACTGAGTTTCTCGTCAAATATCTTATTTGCCAGTGTATACTGAAGTTCCGGATCATCAATTGCAAGAAGTGCTCTCGCATGTCCTGTAGAAATCATATCGTCAA
Source organism: uncultured Dorea sp. (assembly GCA_934309195.1). GTDB lineage: Bacteria > Bacillota > Clostridia > Lachnospirales > Lachnospiraceae > Dorea_A. The sequence goes on along the minus strand of CAKRCY010000014.1, from coordinate 37,588 downwards.
TTATCATCTGCTGTACTTTATCACTTAACTTCAACAGTCTCATAGAGTTTGTTACTGCAGTTCTGCTCTTCGATACTCTTTCTGCCACTTCATCCTGTTTCAGATTGAATTCCTCCAGAAGTCTCTTAAATGCAATTGCTTCTTCAATTGGATTCAGGTTCTCTCTCTGAATATTTTCAATCAGACCGATTTCAAGGATTTCCTGATCTGTATATTCTTTTACAATCACAGGAACTTCCTTTACTCCGGCAAGTTTTGCAGCTCTCCATCTTCTTTCACCGGCAATGATTTCGTAGTAATCCTTTCTTTTCCGAACAAGCAGCGGCTGTAATACACCGAACTGTTTGATGGAGTCCGAAAGTTCAAGGAGAGCATCTTCATCAAAATTCTTTCTCGGCTGATCCCTGTTCGGCTCAACCTCATTGATCTTCATCGTCTGTACGCCTGCTTTTTCTTCTGCTTCTTTCTTTACTTCAGCAGATTTGTCAGGTGTTACAGCCTTTATGCTCTTATTGTCCGGGATCAGACTGTCCAGACCTTTTCCCAGACCTTTTTTCTTAATTGGCATTCGTTCCCTCCTACATCACATCTTTTAGTTACTCTCTATTCATCACTTCATCAGCAAGTCTTTGGTATGCACTTGCACCTGTAGACTTTGGATCATACAGATTGATCGGCATTCCGTAACTTGGTGCTTCTGCCAACCGGATATTTCTAGGAATAATCGTTTTATAGATGTTCTGTTGCAGGTTTTCTTTTACATTTTCTACAACCTGAAGTGAAAGATTCGTTCGCGCATCGTACATTGTAAATACAACACCTTCTATTTCCAGAATTGGATTCAACCTTTCTTTCACCAGTTCAACTGTATGTATTAACTGGCTCAATCCCTCCAGCGCGTAGTACTCGCACTGAATCGGTACCAGCACCGAATTCGCTGTTGTCATAGCATTAATTGTCAGCATACTCAACGATGGCGGACAATCAATAATAATATAATCATAATTGTCTTTGATTGGTGCAACGGCATTTCTGATAATAAATTCTTTATCATCCACACCGATCAATTCGATCTCCGCCGCCGACAGATCAATACTTGTCGGAATAACATCCAGGTTCTCAATTGCTTCTTTTTGAAGCACTTCTTCTACACCAACCTGTCCAATCATAAGATCATAGATATTCTTTTCAACTTCATCTTTGTCTATTCCTAATCCACTCGTCATATTTCCCTGCGGATCCATATCGATAGCAAGAACTTTCTGGCCTTTTTCAGCAAGACATGCCGACAGATTAATAGCTGTCGTTGTTTTTCCAACGCCACCTTTTTGGTTCGCAACGGCTATAACTCGTCCCATTTAATTATCACCTTCCCTTTTTTTACATGATATTAGTATATCACTTTTCCAGGTACTTATCCATAAAATGTTTCACGTGAAACATAGATTTTCCATTTTTCATAAATATGAATCTGTTCTATTTGTTATTTTCGTTATCTTTATGCTTTTCCATTCTTTTTATTCTTTTTCTTTTTTAATGTTTCACGTGAAACATTTTCTTTGATCACATGGATGTTCATTTTACGTTCATTTTGTAAAGGCAATCTTCCAATTTATAAGTAAATATAGTATAATTAGGAGTAAGAAAGTGAGGTATCAACATGAACTGGAAAAAGACATTATTGTTCATCTCGACAGCAATCGGAACAACAACCCTGGCGTTCCACGCAATAAACAAATTCATATTCAGCACCTCTGATGAACACTCAGAAGAAGACTCGTCCAACTACTACAATTGGAAATTCGGAAATATATATTATCAAAAGACAGGAAGCGGCTCTCCTCTTCTCCTCATCCATGATCTGAATCATTACAGTTCTTCAATGGAATGGGATAAAGTAATCGATACTCTTTCCAGAGAACACACTGTATATACCATAGATCTTCTTGGTTGTGGAAAGTCTGACAAACCTGCTATCACATACACTTGCTATCTCTATGTCCAGCTTCTCACTGATTTCATCCGTGATATCATTGGAGAAAAGACAGATATCGTTGCGACCGGAGCATCTGTTTCTTTTGTAACAGCTGCCTGTCAGAACATCTCCGATCAGATTGGTCATATAGTCCTTGTTTGTCCGGAAAGCATTCGCACACTTGCGAAAGCACCAAACCACAAGTCAAAGCTGCTCGCAAGTATTATAAATCTGCCTATATACGGAACATTCATCTATAATGTTGGCGCACGGAACACTGCACTTTCGGATTCTGCCGAATGCAGATATCTCTACTCCAGCATCTTAGGTCATTATACAACAGTAAATATTGCTCATTGCCTCGAAGGACTTACAACTTCCATTGCAGTGATTTCCGGGAAAAATGCACCGGAAACTTTTGAAAAAGCTGAAGAATACTGTAATGTTCTCCCATCCATCGAGCATATTGAAATTGCCGGCTGTGGATTACTGCCACATCGCGAAAATGCTGATGCATTTTTAGAGCAGATAGACATATTGCTAAGCGATAACTGCTAGTGTTCTGCCGATAGCACCAGTAAATTATATTGAGTTTTACAAAAAAGGGTAATGTTTCACATGAAACATTACCCCTTTTACATTTTCTCATTTTCACAAAATTCTTATCAAATTGCTATTTTTCTTACCGGATTGGCTCTTTGGAAGGCATTCCAGCCTTTCGTGGATATTTCTTTGCCGTATTCTTCACTTTGTGAATCTTCACGAACGATCTGCCGATGTCTGTTCCCGGAAGTTCGAATTTTACTACATCTTCAATCTCACCACCGAGTATCTTTACCGCTTTCGATGAATCTTTTACCTCTTCATCAATTTCACCCGATTTATAAGGTACAAACATACCATTCACTTTTACATAAGGCAGACAATATTCACTCAATGTTGCCAGATTTGCAACTGCTCTGGACACACACAGATCATACTGCTCTCTATATGCTGCATCTTTGGCATAATCTTCTGCTCTTCCATGAATTGTGTGGATATCTTCCAATCCCAGTTCTTCGATCACAGCATTCAGGAACTTAATCCTTTTATTCAACGAATCAAGCAATGTTACTTTCAGATGTGGAAATGCAATCTTAAGCGGTAATCCCGGGAATCCGGCACCCGTACCAATATCGATCACATGATCCACCTCAGCCATATTCATGACTTTTACAATAGAAAGGCTGTCTACATAATGTTTTTCCACAACTTCCTCATATTCTGTGATCCCGGTCAGGTTCATCACCTTATTCCACTCTTCAAGAAGCTTATGATAGGCATCGAACTGCTCTTTCTGCCGGTCTGTAATCTCTATTCCTATCTTTTCCAGGCTTTTTTTCAAAATCTGGTCCATGTTTTTCTCCTTATTTCTCTTTAAAATCAATAAGTATATAAAATGTATAATTTCTCATGTTATTCATTTTATATACTTATCATTATATTTACTATGTAGTTATATTGTATTAATTTAGAATATAAATACAAACGTGTTTAACTCTGCAGCCGGTTGTATCTCTGCATTTTATCTGTGATTTCCACTCAGATATACCAGCAGCACCGATATATCTGCCGGAGACACACCGGAAATACGTGATGCCTGTCCGATCGACACCGGTCTGTACTCTTTCAGCTTCTGAACCGCTTCGATACGAAGGCTGTTCACAGCATCATAATCCATATCTTCCGGAATTTTCTTGTTTTCCATCTTCTTGAACTGCTCTACCTGACGTTTCTGGCGCTGGATATAACCGTCATATTTCAGGGAAATATCCACCTGTCCGATCACTTCTTCCGCCAGATCTTCCGGCAATTCCGGCCTGGTCACATCAATATCTGCAACTGCTTCGTACGACAATTCCGGTCTCCGGATCAATTCTGCCAGACTGCTTCCGGAATTCAGCGGTGTACTTTCATAAGATTCCAAGAGTTCCTGTACCTTTTCACTGGTTCCGACATAAGCATTCTTTAACCGCTCGATTTCCGACTCTATCAGTCTTTCTTTTTCCTTCAGGCGGTCGTAACGCTCCTGTGAGATCAGACCGACTTCATAGCCTTTTTCCGTCAGACGTTGATCCGCATTGTCCTGCCTCAGGAGCAGACGGTACTCTGCCCTGGAAGTCATCATACGGTACGGCTCATGACTTTCCTTCGTAACCAGATCATCGATCAGAACGCCGATATAAGCCTCTGAACGATCCAATACCAGGGATTCCCTGCCTTGCAGCTTTCTGGCGGCATTTATGCCCGCTACAAGCCCTTGTGCGGCAGCTTCCTCATAGCCGGAGCTTCCGTTGAACTGTCCCGCACTGAATAATCCGCTGATGCTGCGGAATTCCAGGGATGGTTTTAACTGTCTCGCATCAATACAGTCATACTCGATCGCATATGCATTTCTTACGATCTTCACATGCTCCAGTCCCGGAACACTGCGGTACATGGCATACTGTACATCTTCAGGCAGTGAACTTGACATACCGCCGATATACATCTCATCCGTCTCCAGTCCTTCCGGCTCAAGAAATACCTGATGACGCTTTTTATCTGCAAATTTTACAACTTTATCTTCGATCGACGGACAATATCTCGGTCCCGTTCCTTCGATCATTCCGGAATACAGCGGTGATCTGTCCAGATTGGCACGAATGATATCATGTGTCGTCTCATTTGTATAAGTCAGCCAGCAGGAAGCCTGGTCGATCTGCACATTGTCCGGATTCGTAGTAAATGAAAACGGCACTACCCTCTCGTCTCCGAACTGCTCTTCCATCTTGCTGAAGTCCACGGTTTTACGGTCTACTCTGGCAGGTGTTCCTGTCTTGAAACGGTACATCTTAATTCCCAGTTCTTTCAGACAATCGGTCAGATGATTGGCTGCCTGCAGTCCGTTCGGACCAGTATACTGACTCACATCCCCATAGATACAACGTGCCTTCAGATAGGTTCCGCTGCAGATGATAACCGCCTTACAGTGATACGTTGCACCCGAAAATGTCTGCACTCCGGTGCTCTTTCCATCTTCCACCAGGAGATTTACCACCTCTCCCTGCTTGATCTCAAGATTCTCCTGCGCTTCCAGTACACGGCGCATCGTTCTGCTGTATACTGCCTTATCAGCCTGTGCACGAAGCGAATGTACCGCCGGACCTTTGGACTTATTTAACATTTTTGACTGGATAAATGTACGGTCGATGACCTTTCCCATCTCTCCGCCAAGAGCATCCAGTTCTCTTACCAGATGGCCTTTGGAACTTCCTCCGATATTCGGATTACACGGCATCATCGCAATGCTGTCCACGCTTACGGTAAATACCAGTGTCTGAAATCCCAGTCTCGCCGTTGCCAGTGCCGCCTCGCATCCTGCGTGTCCGGCACCGATGACGACAACGTCATATTTATCTTTATTTTCCCATACAGAATTTGCTGAATATCTCATTAACCAAATCTTCTCCTATCGTTTCGCCGGTGATATTACCGAGAGCCTCATATGCATCCATAAGATCGATCGAATAGAAATCCTCCGGCATATCTGCGGCAATGCTGTCATTCACACGTTCAAGTGCGGCATATGCATCCTGAAGTGCTGTTTTCTGTCTCACATTCGTAATATAGATTTCATCATTAAATGTCAGTTCGCCCTGGAAGAACATCTCCTTTAACGTATCTTCCAGTTCTCCGATTCCCTCCACGTTCTTTGCGGAGATCTCGATCACCGGGAATTCCTCCGGCAGCTCTTCCTGATCTTTTTTCACCTGCATATCCAGATCGGATTTGTTCAGCAGGATGATCGCACGTTTTCCTTTGATCAGATGCAGGATCTCTGCATCATTTTCATCCAGCGGCCTGGATGCATCGATCACATACAGGATCAGGTCTGCCTTGTCTGCATATTCTTTCGCACGGTCAACACCGATCTTTTCCACCACATCTTCCGTATCACGGATGCCGGCAGTATCCATGATATTTAAAGAAATGCCCTTCAGATTCAGGTGTTCTTCCAATACATCCCTGGTTGTACCCGCAATATCTGTAACGATTGCCCGGTCCTCACCGAGAAGTACATTTAACAGGGATGATTTCCCCGCATTCGGTTTTCCGAGGATGACTGTGCGTACGCCCTCCTTTATAATCCTACCATCATCACAGCTATCTAGCAATCTTTTCATTGCTTCTATGATCTCATCAACCACTTTTTTTAGCGTTTCCCCGTATCCATCGACGCTGATGTGCTCCGGATCATCCAGTGCGGTCTCGATAAATGCAGTGTGATACAGGATCTTTTCACGCATTTCACTGATCTTATCTTTGATATTTCCCTTAAGCTGGCTCACCGAACTCTGCAGGGCATATTCGTTCTGCGATGCGATCAGATCCCCGACAGCCTCTGCCTGTGAAAGATCCAGTCTGCCATTTAAAAATGCACGCTTGGTGTACTCTCCGGGCTCTGCCGGGCGCGCACCATTTTTGATCAGAAGCTCCAGAATACGCTTTACCACATAGACTCCGCCGTGACAGTTGATCTCCACCGTATCTTCGCCGGTGTAGCTGTGCGGCCCGCGCATCAGCATGACCAGTACTTCGTCGATCACCTGATCTCCATCAACCATATACCCATAATGGATCGTATGTGATTGCTGTTCACATAACTTTTTCTCTTTTTTTCCTTTATACACCCGGTCTGCGATCTGAAATGCTTCCGGACCACTCATTCGTACAATTCCGATTCCGGAATTACTCATTGCCGTAGATATTGCGGCAATTGTGGAATTATATAATTGTTCCATATTTCCTCCATACTTTGGTATCAAAAAAGACAAGGGCCGCTTAAAGACCCCTGTCTCTTAATTATCGGTTATTTCTGTTTCTTACCAGTGTTACCACAACTCTTCTGTAAGGCTCTTCACCTTCACTGTGTGTGGATACTGCCGGGTCAGACTGCAGCGCAGAGTGAATGATTCTTCTCTCGTATGGATTCATTGGCTCAAGAGAAACTGTCTTTCTTGTTCTCTTAACTTTACTTGCAATATTCTTTGCAAGATTTTCCAGTGTTTCTTTTCTTCTTCTTCTGTAATCCTCTGTATCAAGTTTCACTCTTACATATCCATCCTGCATCTTATTGGCAACACGATTTGTAAGATACTGCAGAGAATCCAGTGTCTGTCCTCTTTTTCCGATCAGGATACCCATGCTGCTTCCTTCCATATTGATGGAAAGTGCGCCTTCTTCATCTACAGCAGATGTAACTTTTACATCCTCCATGCCCATTGCATTCATAACATCATAGATGAATTTCTCACATGTCTCGATCGTCTGTGGTTCCACTTTTGCAAGTTCTGCTTCTTTCTTTGGAGCAGATTTTACTTCCGGCTTCTCTTCTCTTGCCTGTTTTCTTGCGTGTGAATGTTCTTTTGCCGGTTTTTTTTCTGCTTTTTTCTCAGTTTTAACGCTTTCTTTTACCGGTTCTTCCACTTTCGGCTCTTCTTTTACAACTTCTTCAACAGGTTTTTCTTCCTGCTTTCTGCGGGCTTTGATCACAGCCTGCTTTCTTCCGATTCCAAGGAAACCTTCGCTTCCTTTTTCAACAACAATATAATCTAAACGATCACTTGTTACGCCTAACTGAACCAGTGCCTCTGTAATCGCATCGTCCAGTGTCTTTGCTGATAAGGTAATGTAATCCTCCATTACAGCCGCCCCCTAATCATTTTCGTTAAATTTCTTCACCATATTTGCCTTAGATGCGAGACTTCCCTTCTTCGCATTGTCTGCTTTCTGGTGCGCTTTTTCCACTCTGGCTTCTCTTTCTTTTTCACTTAAGTTAGATGTACTCTGCTTTTTCATGGATGCCTGGTTGTTCATATTCTTGGTATTCGTCTGAGCCATTGCTGCGATTCTTTCATTCTTCTCGCCACGTTTTACACGTTTTTCCTCAGCCTTTTCCTTGTTTTTCTCCAGGATCTCATCTACAGACATCTTGCTTAAGTGCTTATTGATAAATATCTGCTGAACACAACGTACTACCGCACTGACGATCCAGTACAGACCGATACCTGTCGGAAGTGAGAATACCATAAATACTGAGAACAGCGGCATTGTCACATTCATTGTGTTCATCGTAGATGCCATCGGGTTATCTTTATCAAGCTGCTGTCCGGAAATAGCCTGTGAAAGCTTGATACTTCCGTACTGTGTCAGACCAGATAATACCGGAAGCAAGATTGCAGTAATGATAATAACAACCGGTGCAAATCCATAGTCCCCGCTGTTCTTGATCATCTGCATCGGTGAGATGGTCAGGTCAGGAAGGGTAAGGAATACATTTACTGCTTTTGGAGCTGTCTTGATCTCCGGAACATATTTCTGGATATTATAGATAACCGGGTACAAAGCAAACAACAGCGGCATCTGAATCAGTAACGGAAGGCATCCTGCTGACATCGATGTACCATATTTGTCATACACCTGCTGAATCTCTTCCTGCTGTTTCATCATTGATGCCTGGTCTTTTTTATTCTTATACTTCTTCTGTATAGCCTGAATCTCCGGATTCATAACAGATGACATCTTCGATGTTCTCTGCTGCTGTACTGTAAGTGGAAGTAATAACGTATACACAAAAATCGTATACAGAATGATCGACAGACCTACCAGTCCGTTATCGCTTGGCAGACAGTTGTCCAGGAAATTATAGATAAAGTTCATTACCTTACCCAGAATCCAGCAAAGCTGTCCGACGATCGGCCAGTTAGCGGCAGTCAGTAAACTTGGTACCATAATTTTTTCCTCCATATGTAGTTGTAATCTTTTTAAGGAACAGGGTCGTACCCTCCTCTGGTAAACGGATTACAGCGCAGAATTCTCCACACTGCCAGCCGTCCCCCTTTTAACGCGCCGTATTTCTCAATTGCTTCTTTCGCATACTGAGAACAGGTCGGATAAAACTTACAGGTGGAACCGCCCTTTACCGGAGACAGATATCTCTGATAAAATCTGATGCCAGTGAGCAGAATCTTCTTCATAATACGTTACCCCTCATCTATAATCTTATGAAGATGGGCCAGATGGAGCATTGCGCCGACAATATCTTTATAACCTTTTCCTTTGGCGCCTATTCTTGCTATAACAATAATATCCAATCCACATCTGAACCGTTCTTCTTGTAATCTATAGCTTTCGCGGATTAACCTCGTTAATCTGTGCCGTACTATACTGTTTCCTACTTTTTTACTTACAGATATTCCTAATCGATTCTGACTTGTCCCGTTCTCCAGTACATACATAACCAGATATTTATTGGCATAAGATGTCCCTTTTCTGTATATATATTGGAAATCTTTGTTCTTTTTCAGTGATTCGGAATACTTCATTGTGTGATTCTCCTAATTATTCTGAGTAGAAGAAAAGGCCACATATATGCGGCCTACGCTGATAATTTCTTTCTTCCTTTTGCTCTTCTTGCAGCAAGTACTTTTCTTCCACCTGCTGTGCTCATTCTAGATCTGAAGCCATGTACTTTAGCTCTCTGTCTCTTTTTTGGCTGGAATGTCATCTTCATGGATATCCACCTCCTTATTTTATTCCAAGGGATGTTCTCCCTAATTTTCATAAGACATCAGCCTTGATTATATTAAAAAAACCGCTCTACGTCAAGCAAATCCGCAAATTTTTAAAATATATTTATCCACATTTTGTGGAAAACTTTGTGGATTTCTGTGGATAACGTGTGGAAATCATATAATTTTTTAGTTTTTTCCCCTTTACATACGCATTTTTACCGTGTTGATAATTGGGATTGAGTTTTCCACAGTTTCCCACATGCATCAAAGTGCACGATTAAAGATTGCCTAAAGCAACTTTTTGATGTACAATGTAGAAGAGTGGGTTTATAGGTGAAAATCCGCGAATCAGACAGATTAGGAGTAAATATGATGAATACAGTAAAGGAAAAATGGCCTGAAATTATCGAACATCTCAGGGTAGAACACGAGTTATCCAATGTATCATTTAATACATGGATACAACCGTTGAAGGTCTACGATGTTGTAGACAATACCGTATTTATATTAGTAAATATGAATGCGAGTGTAGAATATATAGAAAAAAAATATCAGCTTCCATTAAAGGTATGTATTGCGGAGACTACTGGAACTGAATATGACGTTGTCTTCATTTCGGAAGATGATGACAGACTGAATGAGATCCAGAATATGGCCATTGAAGCGAATCAGAAGAAAAAAAGCAAAAGTGCTGCGGAGAAAGCCGGGCTGAATCCGAAGTATACTTTTGATACCTTCGTTGTCGGCGGGAATAATAATTTCGCCCACGCAGCTTCCCTTGCTGTTGCCGAATCTCCTGGAGAAGTGTACAATCCTCTCTTCTTATATGGAGGTGTTGGACTTGGAAAGACCCATTTGATGCACTCAATTGCGCATTTTATTCTGGACAAGAATCCAAAGAAAAAAGTACTCTATGTAACCAGTGAGACATTTACAAATGAGCTGATCGAAGCTCTGAAGAACGGTAAAACCGCCGGAAACGAGTCCGCAATGTCGAAATTTCGCGATAAATACCGTAATAATGATGTACTTTTGATCGATGATATCCAGTTCATTATAGGAAAAGAAAGTACACAGGAAGAATTCTTCCATACATTTAACCATCTGCATACTTCCGGAAAGCAGATCATCATATCGTCTGATAAGCCGCCGAAAGATATTGAGACTTTGGAGGCCAGACTTCGTACGCGCTTTGAGTGGGGTCTGATCGCTGATATTTCATCACCTAACTATGAAACCCGTATGGCGATTCTTCAGAAGAAGATCGAACTGGATCATTTGGAAAAATACAACATTCCGAATGATGTACTCGAATATATCGCAACGAACGTTAAGACAAATATCCGAGAACTGGAGGGCTCTCTTAATAAGCTGATCGCACTTTATAAGCTGAACAATAACGGATCCATCGATATTGCGCTTGCAGCAGAAGCATTAAAAGACATCATTTCTTCGGATAATAAGAGAGAAGTTACACCGGAACTGATCCTGGATATCGTTTCCGATCATTTTGGTGTGTCTATTGCCGACCTCAAAGGCGGCAAACGTAACGCCGAGATCGTCTTTCCGCGCCAGATTGCCATGTATCTGATCCGTAATATGACAGAAACTTCATTAAAAGCAGTCGGTGTCATCCTTGGGGGAAAAGATCATTCTACCATCAAACATGGAATCGAAAAAATCGAGAACGAATTACAGGCGGACGAGACTCTTTCTAACACTATTAATATCATAAAGAAGAAGATCAACCCGGCTTAGCCTTATTTTGCTGTTTTTAGCTGTGAATAACTATGTGGAAAATCTGAACATCATATGTGGATAACTATGGGATAGCCTTGGGAAAACCACAGGATTTCTCCAACTGTCTTTAGAAACGAAAAAGTTTTCAACAACAGTTCCACACATAATCCTGTCGGATTCCACAGAGTTTTCAAAGCTGATTTTCCTTGCAAACAGTGGGCTGGAGGCACTTTTCCTCTTTTCCACATCCCCTAAGACGGCTGAGGCGGAAACTATTTTATTTATTTATCCATTACACACGTGCGAAAGGAGTTATACACACATGAAAATTACCTGCAGTAAATCGAATCTGGTCAAAGGTGTCAGTATTGTTTCCAAAGCAGTTCCTTCTAAAACAACAATGCCAATCCTTGAATGTATCTTAATTGATGCAACAACAGATATTATCAAATTAACAGCTAATGATATGGAACTTGGTATCATGACAGAGATCTCCGGAGACATCATTGATCGTGGTATGATCGCAATCGATGCGAAGATTTTTTCAGAAATCGTTCGAAAACTTCCGGATAATGAAGTAACAATCGAAACTTTAGATAATCTTCAGACAGTGATCACCTGTGAAAAAGCAAAATTCGATATTGCCGGCAAACCAGGTGATGAATTTGCTTACTTACCGATTATCGAAAAAGAAGATTCTATTGAAATCTCTCAATTCACATTAAAAGAAGTCATTCGTCAGACTATTTTCTCAATCTCTGACAGTGAGAGCAACAAGCTCATGACCGGTGAATTGTTTGATATCAGCGATAATATTCTGAAAGTTGTTTCGCTTGACGGACACAGGATTTCCATCCGCAAGGTTCCACTGAAGAAAAGTGTTGCGGACAGAAAACTGGTTGTACCGGGAAAAACCCTGATCGAGATCAGTAAGATTCTTTCCGGGGAGGCTGAAAATGTGGTATCGATTTCATATACAAAGAACCATATCGTGTTCGAATTTGATAATACCATCGTGGTATCCCGCCTGATCGAAGGTGAATACTTCAGAATCGATCAGATGTTATCCAGTGATTACGAGACAAAAGTAAGAATCAACAAAAAAGAACTGCTCAGCTGTATTGACCGTGCAACACTTCTGGTAAAAGAAGGCGATAAAAAACCAATTATCATCAACATCGGTGATGAACTGATGGAATTAAAGATCAAATCCCAGATCGGATCCATGAATGAAGAGATCATGATCGCAAAAGAAGGAAAAGATCTGCTGATCGGATTCAATCCGAAATTCCTGATCGATGCACTCCGTGTTATCGATGACGAGGAAGTGACGATCTATCTGATGAATGCAAAAGCACCTTGCTTTATCAAGGATGATGCGGAAAGTTATGTCTATCTGATCCTTCCGGTCAACTTTAACTCCGCAGCATAGGACTGTCCCGGAAGACCTGAAGAGATCCTTTCCGGGTACAAAATAAAAAAACAAGATAAAATGCAGGAATGCTTGCAAAACTGTATAGCAATGAGTATAATAAAACAACGACTAAATAAAGAAAAATATGCATAAAAATACAAAGAAATGCATATCCGGGAGAGGGCACAAGACGTATGGAGACAATTATATTACGAGGTGAATATATCAAGCTTGGACAGGCTTTAAAAGCTGCGGGAATGGTGGAATCCGGAGTAGAAGCAAAAGAAGTGATACAGGAAGGTCTGGTCATGGTAAATGGCGAGACAGATACACGCCGCGGACGTAAGTTATATGGCGGCGATATCGTATTATTTGACGGAGAAGAGATCAGAATTGAAGGTTAATTCCCTGAAATTAAAGAATTTTAGAAACTATGATCTTCTGAATGTGGAGTTTGACGGTTCTACGAATATTTTTTACGGGAACAATGCCCAGGGGAAGACGAATATCCTGGAGGCAGTGTATCTGTCCGGAACGACCAAATCCCACCGCGGGTCGAAAGACAGGGACATGATACGGTTCGGTGAGGATGAATCCCACATCGAGACCGTGGTGGAGAAGAACGGTATCAGTTATCAGATCGACATGCACCTGAAGAAGAACAGTCCGAAAGGAATCGCGATAAACAAGATGCCGATCCGGAAGGCAAGTGAACTTTTCGGGATCGTGAATCTCGTATTCTTCTCGCCGGAAGACCTTAATATCATTAAGAACGGACCTGCAGAGAGACGGAGATTTATCGATCTGGAGCTTTCGCAGCTCGATAAGGTGTACCTGAATAACTTGTCGAACTATAACCGTATCGTGAACCAGAGAAACCATCTGCTGAAAGAGTTAAGTTTCGGCGGAAAGAAGGATCTTTCAGATACACTGGAAATATGGGAGATGCAGATGGTACAATATGGGGAGAGACTGATCGCCAGAAGGAAAGAATTTGTCGCACAGATCAATGAGATCATTGCGAAGATCCATCAGAAGCTGACCGGCGGCAAAGAAAGCCTGCAGATCATATATGATCCAAGTACGGGAGATCTGCCGTTTGAACAGGCACTGAGACGGTATCGTGACAGAGATCTCAGGATGAAGAGTACAACGGTGGGACCGCACAGAGATGACATCGGATTTTTGACCGGCGATATGGATATCCGCAGATATGGCTCCCAGGGACAGCAGAGAACGGCTGCCCTGTCTTTGAAGTTATCGGAGATTGAACTGGTCAGGCTGGCAACGCATGACACACCGATACTTTTACTTGACGATGTATTGTCTGAACTTGATAAACACAGGCAAAACTATCTGTTAGACAGCATACATGATATACAGACCCTGATCACCTGCACAGGGGTTGAGGATTTTGTAAATCACCGCTTTTCAATAAACAAAGTGTTCCATGTCCAAAACGGACAGGTAACGAAAGAAAACTAGGAGGACTGAGAATGGGTACAGAAAAAGTACAGCATGAATACGGCGCAGATGAAATTCAGATATTGGAAGGTCTTGAGGCAGTCCGCAAACGTCCTGGTATGTACATTGGAAGTACATCTTCCAGAGGTTTGCATCACCTTGTATACGAGATTGTCGATAATGCCGTAGATGAAGCTCTGGCAGGCTTCTGTGATACGATTTATGTAACAATCAATAAAGACAATTCGGTGACCGTTATCGATAATGGACGTGGAATTCCGGTTGGTATCAACCACAAAGCAGGGCTTCCTGCGGTAGAAGTCGTATTTACCGTACTGCATGCGGGAGGAAAGTTCGGCGGTGGAGGATACAAGGTATCCGGAGGACTTCACGGTGTTGGAGCATCTGTTGTAAATGCGCTTTCCAACTGGCTGGAAGTAGAGATCTTCCATGATGGAAAGATCTACCAGCAGCGTTATGAACGCGGAAAAGTTATGGAGAAACTGGCAGTGATCGGAGAATGTGAAGAAGGAAAATCAGGTACAAAAGTTACATTCCTGCCGGATGATACCATTTTCGAGACAACGATCTTTGATTTTAATGTCCTGAAACAGCGATTCCGTGAAATGGCCTTCCTGACAAAAGGTCTGAAGATCGTGCTCAGGGATGACCGGGAGGAAGAACCAAAAGAAAGAACATTCCACTACGAAGGCGGAATCAAAGAATTCGTTTCTTACCTGAACCGGAGTGCGACACCACTTTATGAGCAGATCATTTACTGCGAAGGCATGGTCAATAATGTGTCTGTAGAAGTGGCTATGCAGCACAACGATTCTTACAGCGATAATACGTATGGATTTGTCAATAACATTACGACTCCGGAAGGCGGAACACACGTTGTCGGATTCCGTAATGCGATCACAAAGACATTTAATGACTATGCAAGAAAGAATAAGCTTCTGCGTGAAAATGAGCCGAACTTAAGCGGTGAAGATATCCGTGAAGGTCTTACAGCGATCATCAGTGTCAAGATCGAAGACCCGCAGTTCGAGGGACAGACCAAGCAGAAACTTGGTAACAGTGAGGCAAGAGGTGCGGTTGATAATGTGGTCAGCAGACAGCTTGAGATCTTCCTTGAGCAGAATCCGGCCGTTGGTAAGATCATTGTGGAGAAATCCGTAATGTCCCAGCGTGCAAGAGAAGCCGCAAGAAAGGCAAGAGACCTGACACGTAGAAAATCAGCACTTGATAACATGGCACTTCCGGGAAAGCTTGCAGACTGTTCTGACAAGAATCCGGAGAATTGTGAGATCTACATCGTAGAGGGAGATTCCGCCGGTGGTTCTGCGAAGACTGCACGTGACCGCGCGACACAGGCAATCCTTCCGCTTCGTGGTAAGATCCTGAATGTAGAGAAGGCAAGACTGGATAAGATCTACGGCAATGCCGAGATCAAGGCGATGATCACAGCATTTGGTACCGGAATCCATGAGGATTTTGATATCTCCAAGCTGCGTTATCACAAGATCATCATCATGACCGATGCCGACGTGGACGGTGCACATATCAGTACACTGCTTCTGACATTCATTTACCGTTTCATGCCGGAACTGATCAAGCAGGGATATGTATATCTGGCACAGCCGCCGCTCTACAAGCTTGAGAAGAACAAGAAGGTATGGTATGCATACAGTGACGAAGAATTAAGCAAGATCATCGAAGAAGTCGGACGTGACGGGAATAATAAGATCCAGCGTTACAAAGGTCTGGGAGAGATGGATGCCGAGCAACTCTGGGATACCACCATGGATCCACAGCACCGTATCCTCTTACGTGTAACGATGGACGATGAGACAACGAGTGAACTGGACCTTACATTTACCACCCTGATGGGTGACAAGGTTGAACCGAGACGTGAGTTCATCGTTGAAAATGCAAAATATGTCAAGAACCTGGATGTATAATAACAGCGTGTAGAAGAAAGGAGGAACAGAGATACTTACATCTCTGAGAGATTGATGGAAGACAATATATTTGACAAAGTCCACGAAGTGGATCTGAAACAGACAATGGAAACCTCTTATATCGACTACGCGATGAGTGTTATTGCGTCCCGTGCACTGCCGGATGTAAGAGATGGTTTGAAACCGGTACAGAGAAGAATCCTGTACTCTATGATCGAACTGAATAACGGTCCCGACAAGCCGCACAGAAAGTGTGCACGTATCGTCGGTGATACGATGGGTAAATATCACCCGCACGGTGACAGTTCGATCTATGGCGCATTGGTTAATATGGCACAGGAATGGTCTACCAGATATCCGCTGGTAGACGGACATGGTAACTTTGGTTCTGTGGACGGTGACGGTGCTGCCGCCATGCGATACACAGAGGCAAGACTGAGTAAGATTTCCATGGAATTAACGGCGGATATTAATAAAAATACCGTTGATTTTATTCCGAACTTTGACGAGACGGAGAAAGAACCTACCGTTCTGCCGGCAAGATTCCCGAACCTTCTGGTCAACGGTACTTCCGGTATCGCTGTAGGTATGGCGACCAATATCCCGCCACACAACCTGCGTGAAGTGATCAATGCGGTTGTACAGATCATCGATGACCAGATCGAGGATAAAGAAGAGACAACGATCGAAGAGATCTTAAAGATCATCAAAGGACCGGACTTCCCGACCGGAGGTATGATCCTTGGAACCAGAGGAATTGAAGAGGCATACAGAACCGGACGCGGCAAGATCCGTGTGCGTGCGGTGACAGATATCGAGGCGATGCCGAACGGCAAGAGCCGCATCATCGTAAGTGAGCTTCCTTACATGGTGAATAAAGCAAGACTGATCGAGAAGATCGCAGAACTGGTACGTGATAAGAAGATCGACGGCATCACAGACTTAAGTGACCAGTCAAGCCGTGAAGGAATGCGTGTAGTCATTGAACTCAGGAGAGATGCCAATGCAAACGTTATCCTGAACCAGTTATACAAACATACACAGCTTCAGGACACGTTCGGTGTGATCATGCTGGCACTGGTCGGCAACGAGCCGAAGGTCATGAACCTGATGGAGATGCTCAACTACTACCTGAGACATCAGGAAGAAGTTGTGACACGCCGTACACAGTATGAGTTAAATAAAGCCGAAGAACGTGCGCATATCTTACAGGGATTACTGATCGCATTAGATAACATCGATGAAGTGATCAAGATCATCAGAGGTTCTCAGACTGTCCAGATCGCAAAATCAGAATTGATGGAGCGTTTCGGACTGACTGATGTACAGGCACAGGCGATCGTAGATATGAGACTGCGTGCCCTGACAGGTCTGGAAAGAGAGAAACTCGAAGCAGAATATAAAGCACTGATGGAGCAGATCGAACATTTACGTGCGATCCTCGCAGACAGAAAGTTATTACTTGGCGTGATCAAAGAAGAGATCCTCGTGATCCGTGATAAATACGGAGATGAGAGAAGAACATCCATCGGATTCGATGAGTTCGATATCTCCATGGAAGACCTGATCCCAAGAGAAGACGTTGTCATCACGATGACAAAGCTTGGATATATCAAGAGAATGTCTCACGATACATTCAAAGCCCAGAACCGTGGAGGCAAGGGAATCAAAGGTATGCAGAAGCTGGACGAGGATTATGTAGAAGAACTCTTCATGACCAATACACATCACTACCTGATGTTCTTTACGAACACCGGACGTGTATACCGCATGAAAGCATACGAGATCCCGGAAGCAAGCAGAACATCCAGAGGAACTGCGATCGTGAATCTGTTACAGTTAATGCCGGGCGAGAAGATCAGTGCGGTCATTCCAATCGAGAAATATAACGATGACGAATACCTGCTGATGGCTACCAAGAAAGGTCTCATCAAGAAGACCCCGATCAAAGAATATGCAAACGTCAGAAAGACAGGACTTGCAGCGATCACACTTCGTGAGGAAGATGAGCTGATCGAGGTAAAATATACAGACAGCGATCATGATGTATTCATGATTACAAAGTATGGACAGTGTATCCGCTTCAATGAAAGTGATGTACGTCCGACAGGAAGAACATCCATGGGTGTCCGTGGTATGAACCTGGTAGACCGTGATGAAGTGATCGGAATGCAGATCGATTCACAGGGAACAGACCTGCTGATCGTGTCAGAATACGGAATGGGCAAACGTACTTCCATCGATGAATTCACAGCCCAGAACCGTGGCGGTAAAGGTGTGAAGTGCTACAAGATCACAGAGAAGACCGGTAATGTTGTAGGTGTGAAAGCAGTAGACGAAGACAATGAGATTATGATCATCAACACGGAGGGAATCATCATCCGTATGAAGTGTGACGGAATCTCAGAACTCGGAAGAGTGACATCCGGAGTGAAGCTTATCAACCTGCCGGAAGGCGATAAAGTAGCTTGTATCGCTAAAGTACGCAAAGGCGATGAATCAGAAGATGATCTGGTAGAGCCGGAAGAAAGTACAGAAGGTGCAGAGACAGAAAGCTCTGAGACGGAAGAATAAAACTGTGGAATGTGAAGCATAGACTATATAGAAAAAGGCGTGGATGAAAATCCACGCCTTTTTCTGATCATAAAGTTAAAGCAGACTGTAAATGATGCTTATAAAGAGTGCTTTATTTTGCCGCCTCATCCGCAGCAAGTTCACGCAGAATGATCTCCGCAGTCTTCTTCACAGTAGCCGCTACAAAGTCTGTACACTGTGCTTTACGTTCCGGAGAATTCTTCTCTTTTCCTTTTGTCAGAACACGGCAGCATGTTGCACCACAGTATTCCTTGAAGAAATCGTGAATTTCGTTCGAAAGCTTGAAACAGCGGCTAATCTTAGGATCACCAGGTGTTTTACGTCCGAAGAAATATCCGATACACATCGTTGCTCCGGCGAGTGCACCACAGATACATCCGCCTCCGCCAAGTCCCCACGGAAATCCGGAACTCATAGCAATCGCATCATCCGACATGTCCAGTTCAAAATTCTCCTTGATCGCATAAATGACCGATTCTGAACAGGCAAATCCCTGATTAAAGATGTCCACGGCATCCTTTTGAAGTTTCTCTAAATCTACATTTGTTGTCATTATAATCCCTCCTGAAAAATGTGTTAAATCCATTATACCACGGCGAAAAAAACTTGTATATCATCTGTGAACAGGGTAAAATAAAAAAGGACAGGGTTTTTGAACAGGAACAGAAGGTTCCGTAAAATTCCATGCCCCAGGAGGATATAGATGAGAACGATCAATGTAAATACAATCACAGAAAATATAAAAGACATGTGCATTCAGGCGAATCACTTCCTTGCCGACGACATGGACAAAGCAATGAAACACGCACTGGAGACAGAAGAAGCACCGCTGGGCCGTCAGATTCTGGATCAGCTGCAGGATAATCTGAAGATCGCAGCAGAAGACATGATCCCGATCTGCCAGGATACAGGTATGGCCGTCATCTTCATGAAGATTGGTCAGGACGTACACTTCGAAGGAGGCAGTCTGGAAGATGCCATCAACGAAGGTGTCCGTCAGGGATACGTAGAAGGATTCTTAAGAAAATCTGTCGTAGGAGATCCGATCATCCGTGAGAACACCAAAGACAACACACCGGCAGTGATCCACTACAGTATCGTGCCGGGAGACAAAGTAGAGATAAAGGTTGCACCAAAAGGATTCGGAAGCGAGAATATGAGCCGCGTATTCATGTTAAAACCAGCCGACGGGATCGAAGGAGTAAAGGAAGCGATCCTTACAGCAGTCAGAGACGCAGGACCGAATGCCTGTCCGCCTATGGTAGTCGGAGTAGGAATCGGCGGAACATTTGAAAAATGTGCACTGATGGCAAAAGAAGCCCTTACAAGAGAAGCCGGATCCCATTCCGAAATTGCCTGGGTAAAAGACCTGGAAGAAGAGATGCTTGAGACGATCAACAAGCTTGGAATCGGACCGGGCGGACTCGGAGGAACGACCACAGCACTTGCTGTGAATGTCAATACATACCCGACACACATCGCAGGACTGCCGGTTGCAGTCAAC
The DNA here is from genome assembly GCA_934309195.1 of uncultured Dorea sp. GTDB lineage: Bacteria > Bacillota > Clostridia > Lachnospirales > Lachnospiraceae > Dorea_A. The sequence goes on along the minus strand of CAKRCY010000014.1, from coordinate 17,337 downwards.
ATCTGCTGCCATGTGAACCGTCATATCATCAGGGAGGTGTAAGCAGCATGGACAAGCATATCACAGCACCAATTACAAAAGAAACAGCCCGCTCTCTTCACGCAGGAGATTATGTATATGTCACAGGAACCATCTACACAGCAAGAGATGCGGCGCATAAGCGCATGGATGAAGCACTGGACCGCGGGGAATCACTTCCGATCGACATCAAAGATCAGGCAATCTACTACATGGGACCATCTCCGGCAAGAGAGGGACGCCCGATCGGATCAGCCGGTCCGACAACCGCCAGCCGTATGGACAAGTATGCACCACGTCTGCTGGATCTTGGCCAGACAGCCATGATCGGAAAAGGCAAGAGAAGCCAGGCAGTGATCGATGCGGTGGTACGTAACGGATGCGTATACCTTGCAGCCATCGGGGGAGCCGGTGCACTGTTATCCAAATGCATCAAATCCTCAGAAGTCATCGCATACGAAGATCTCGGAACCGAAGCCATCCGTAAATTACAGGTCGAGAACCTTCCACTCATCGTAGTCATCGACAGCGAAGGCAATAACCTGTACGAAACTGCGATCAAGGAGTATGCAAAGATATGAGAAGAATCCTTCTGATGGTACTCCGGAATATTTTCTTCGTGCCGGTCTACTGGTACAAGTTATGCTACCATGCCAGACACGTAGACAAATATACGGAAGAAGAACACTATAAATTATTAAAATACATCGATCACCGGGCAAATACATCCGGGAATATCCATATCGACGTACACGGGCAGGAGAACATCCCCGAACAGGACGGATTCATGTTCTACCCGAATCACCAGGGACTCTACGATGTGCTCGCCATTATGGAAGCATGCCCGCGCCCGTTCGCGGTAGTCGCCAAAAAAGAAGTGGCCAATGTACCATTTCTCAAGCAGGTATTCACCTGCATGAAGGCATACATGATCGACCGCGAAGATGTGCGTCAGTCACTGCAGGTGATCGTAAATGTCAGCAATGATGTGAAGAACGGAAGAAACTTCCTGATCTTCCCGGAAGGAACAAGATCAAGACAGGGCAATCAGGTACAGGACTTCAAAGGCGGCAGCTTCAAAGCAGCGACCAGGGCAAGATGTCCGATCATTCCGGTAGCACTGATCAACTGTTTCGTGCCGTTCGACTCTAAGACAACAGAACATGTCAATGTACAGGTACATTTCTTAGAGCCGCTGCTTTACGAAGAATACAAAGACATGAAGACAACAGAGATTGCAGCAATTGTAAGAGAGAGAATCCAGCATACGATCAATGAAAATGTATAAAAGGATTACAGGGAAATGAGAGAAAAAATATTACAGGTTAAGACATTCGGCAGTTTTTCCATGATATATGACGGAAAATCCCTGTTCGGAAGAAAAGTAGGAGAGACACAGTTCGCTTCCATGATGCAGATGCTGATACATGAAAGGAAAAAAGGTGTCAGCAGGGACCGCCTGGAACAGGAACTGTTCGGGGAACGGGAAGTGGAAAATGTACATCATGCCCTTCAGAGCGTCATTTACAACGCAAAGAAGAGACTGGAAAAAGCAGGACTTCCGGATGTAAACTATATAGAGATCAGAAACGGTGTCGTCTACTGGAATGACGAGATCAAAGTACAGGAAGATGCAACCGAATTTGACCAGATATACAACAGAATAAAACATGAGAAAAATCCGGATAAAAAGATAAAAGACCTCGAAAAAATATTCGAGATCTATACCGGAGAATTCCTTGTGAAACGGCAGAGTGTGATCTGGGTTGCCATTGAAGCAAGACGGTATGAGGACATGTTCCGGGAATGTGTAGAAGAAGCAGCCGGACTGTACCGGGAAAAGCAGAACTATACACAGCTTGAACATCTCGGAGTATATGCATCGAATATCGAACCATTCTCCGATTGGGAGGCATTGACCATGGAAGCAATGGTTGCGCTGGGAAGATACGAAGAAGCCACCGATCTGTACGCCGAAACGGCAGAACGATATTTTGAAGAACGGGGATTAAAACCGTCCAAACGTCTTCTGGATTCCATGAACCAGCTTGGTAACCAGGTGATGCATTCCTATGACGTACTGGACAACATCCAGCACAATCTGGAAGAAAAAGGAATCCCGAAAGGGGCATATCTGTGCAGTTATCCGACATTCCGCGGAATCTATCATCATCTGGTGAGGATGCTGGAACGGAGCGGACAGTCGATCTATCTTATGCTGTGTACCATTGTGGACAGCAAAGGAAGACCGATGAAAGAAGGAGCCATGCTGGAAGGACTGGCAAAGAGACTGGAAGAATCCATTTGCACATCGATCCGCAACAGTGACGTCGTGAACCATTACAGCAAGGGACAATACCTGGTACTGCTGATCAATACAACGAGAGAAGACTGTGCGGTAATTCAGAAGAGAATCAATTACAAATTCCTCACAGACCGGCAGAGGACCGGCGTGAGATATTATGTGAACAGTGTAGTATATGAAAAGGATCTTTAAGATAACACTTGAAGATCCTTCTCTTTTTATCAAAAACTATTCAGCCGTCGAAAAGAGCTATTCAGCATGCGGGACGCAGCCAGGATGGTTCTTTTGCTATAATATAACAACATATTCCAATATATAGGACAGTCTGAAAAAGTCTAAGAAAAACAGAAGAAAATACCTGCTTTTTTTAAAGTTTAGACGGTTTCTTTGTCATGCCGTTTGGTAAAATATTATAAAAGTAGGAATGTCTGAAAATAAGATGGGGAAGGATAATGGGCGCGTGAGTAATACAGGAAATTATATTGGGACACCATGGGGAATTATTTTATGTGTTGATTATTATCAAGATGAAAAAATAAATGGACGTATTTATCACAGATATCAGACCGAACCGATCCGCGTTGGAGGAATGACGGAAGCAATTTTTGAAATCGATGCTTTTTTTGACCGGTTGGGATATCCGTTTCCCGGAACAGAGAGCCACTATTTTATAAAGCATGAGAAGAAACAGCGGATAAAAATGGCAAGAAAGTTGAGTGATGAAGAGATGTTGAAGAATAATGGTGAAAAAGGAACATTCATAATCAGAGTAGAACAAAGACAACATAGCAGCTGGCAGGGAAGAGTTACATGGGTGGAAGAAGGAAAGACAGAGAACTTCCGCTCGGCACTGGAACTGCTCAAGATGATCGATGGCGCACTGGGTGGCATGGACATAAAGGAAGACGCAGAAGAAGAGAACCAGGAGAGAGCCGTATGACAGACAAAGAATTCCGAAGAATGAAGAGAAGTCAGCTGATCGATATCATCTACCATCTGGAAAAAGAGATGGCAGAACAGAAGCAGACGATCGAAGACCTGCAAAAGAAACTGGAAGACCGGACGATCCGGATACAGAATGCGGGATCCATCGCAAGTGCGGCACTGGAACTGAACCAACTACTAGAGACAGCACAGGCAACGGCAGATCAGTACACCGGATCCGTAGAAGCAGAAGTAGAGAGAATCAAGACTGAGGCAAAAGCACAGGCTGAAAAAGAGGCAGAACAGATCAGGAAAGCTGCTGAAGAAGAAGCGGAGCAGATCAGAAAAGCTGCCGGAGAAGAAAACAACGCAGAGAATACACCGGAAAGCGTAGAAGATACACAAGAAGGAGAATAACCGACATCATGGAAAAAGAGCAGCCAAATGAGATATCTCTTCCGACACTCGAACAGGTCGAGCGGGAGAGAAATAAGCTGAAATACCAAAAAGAATATCGACGTACCATCTTACACATCATTGGTATCTTAATTGTGGCTGCTGCGGTGTCAGTGCTGCTGGCAACCATGTTCTTCCCGATCATACAGGTATCGGGAGTCAGCATGGAGCCGACGTTGGAAGATGAACAGATTATTCTTCTGGAAAAGACAGGGAAGTTCAAGACCGGCGATCTGATCGGATTCTATTACCAGAACAAGATTCTGTTAAAGAGAGTCATCGGACGTGCCGGCGATTATATAGACATAGACGAAGACGGTAACGTGTACGTCAATGATAAGCAACTGGATGAACCCTATCTGAAGGACAAGGCATTAGGCGAATGTGATATCACACTTCCCTACCAGGTCCCGGATGGAAAAATATTTGTTATGGGTGATCATCGTTCGAAATCGATTGACAGCCGGAGCAAGCTCGTAGGATGCGTATCCGAAGAGCAGGTGATCGGAAGAGTAGCATTCCGGCTATGGCCATTACAAGATATAGGATTCCTTAAGTAACGAAGAGAGGGAGAGATATGCAAGAGATAATCAAAAAATACGAGAAAAAAATACAAGATAAGAATGCGAAGAGGAGAAAGCTGAAGATCGTAACTGCGATTGCTTCACTGGCTGTAGTCTGTATTGTTCTATGGGCATTGATCCTTCCGGGTGTGGCAATGAGCGGCCAGCCAAAGTGCGGTAAGGAAGAACACAGACACAGCGATGCATGTTATACAGAGAAATTAACGTGCGGCCAGAAAGAGACAGATGGTCATACCCATACCGACGCATGTTACAAGACAGAAAAGAAATTAATCTGCGGTCAGGAAGAAAGTGAGACCCATCAGCATACGGATGCCTGCTATCAGGAAGAGAAAACCCTGATCTGCGGCAAACAGGAAGAAGCCGCACATCACCACACCGCAGCATGCTACACCAGAGAACTCACCTGCGGCAAAGAAGAACATACCCACACAGATGAGTGCTACAGCGACCCGACAGCAGATGTAGAAAATGAAGACAGCTGGACTACGACATTCCGTCACGCAGAACTCGGTGATGACTGGGGCAAAAATGTAGCAGCGATCGCAGAGACACAGATCGGTTACAGAGAAAGCAGCAACAACTACAGTGTCAGCGAAAACAGAGAACACAAAGGTTACACCCGTTACACCGCATGGTACGGCGATTACTACAAAGACTGGGATACGGCATTCGCAGCATTCTGTATCCACTACGCAGGTGTGCCGAACGATGCATTCCCGACTGACATCAAAGCAGACGAGTGGATCAAGAAATTACAGGAAAAAGACTGGTACACAGATAAAACTTCCGAAGACTACCAGGTCGGCGATCTGATCTTTCTCCAGAAGAAAAATCAGGAGACAGACACACAGGTCGGAGTCATCAGCAAGATCTTTGAAAAAGACGGCAAGACTTACATCCAGACCATCGAAGGAAACTGCGACAACCAGGTCAAGAAGAATGAATATGCAGCAGACGACGAGAACATCTCAGGCTACGGACTTCTGTGCAAGGCTCAGATGAAGTATAAGGCTGATCAGATGGCGCAGGAAAATGCGAAGAGTGAGGCAAAGGCGGAAGAAACCGCAAGCAATACTGCAGACAGTACTACAGATGATACTGCACAAGTACAGGCGGTTAAGAAGAGCAATGTGCAGAAAAAACGTAAAGTGTTCTATAGCAGCAGGAGTGTGAATGAGGATAATGCCAGTGAAAATACAGCGACTGTAAGTGAAGAAGGACCAATAAAGATTACTGACGCAAAAGTTAAATTAGAAACCAAAGCAACAACGTCAGAAACAGAAAATGGCTATTCAAGAGACAAGCAATTTGAATTTTCTTTATTCTACAAATTAGGAAATCAGATTACGGAGACGAATAATAAAGCATATTATGATTTGCCAGATGAACTTACTGATATATCTTCAGCAGCCTATTCACAGACAGGAACTATCTGGGATGGAGACATTGCGGTTGGTAATTATAAAATTGAAAAGGTTACAGATGAAAATGGAAAAACACATTCCAGAGTCATATTTGAATATACAAATAAAGACTGGATTGAACAAAAAGGAAGCAATGTAACTGGAACATTTAACTTTTATGGAAAGGTAAGTAAAAGTGCTTCGGATAATAAAGATGAAGTGAAAATAAGATATGATGGAAATTCAGAACCGATTGATATCAAGTTTGAAGATGGTAAAGTAACAGGTAGAAAAGATCATAAAATCAATGAGGATGGAACAATTGATTGTACGATTACATTTGATGTAAAGGGAAAAGATGCCACGGTAAATCTTAAAGATACTTTAGGAGATAATTTGGAGTTTTTGAGTGGAAGCTTTAAACTTGACAATAAATCAATTAAAGATTTAACAAGTGGCGAAGAAACAAAATTTACCGATCTTTCTATAGGAACACATAGTATTACATACAAAGTTAAAGTAAAAGATTCTAATAACACAGATGCAACACACAATAAGATTGAATGGAGTTGGGGAGAAAAGAATAAACATAAAGATGAATACGATGATCATATAACATTCCAAAAAGAGGGTATAACGAAAACTGGAAATTATGATCCGGCAACAGGAAAAATTGTATGGACCATTACGGTAACACCTTCACAGTTCAAATCCGTAAAAGGAACAACCATTGATGATATTTTAACTTCTGAGAATCATAAATATGATGGAGAAGCTATTATATGTACAAATCCGTGGTATGCGGATGAAAATAATACTATTGATAAAATCACATTGAATCCTGATAGTAATAAATTTTCATATACTTTTAGCAAAAAAACAGATGAGGAATATGGAATTGGAACAACGTATTATATCAAATACAGTACAATTCCAACAGATTTGCCGGATAAAGATAAAGGAGATGGAAAAACAGAACATGTATATAAAAATACAGTAAACGGCAAAGAATCCTCAAATACAATAAAAGAGCCTAGCAGTGGAGGTAATACAGGTGGAGATGGAAAAGACACCATAGATATAGTCAAGAAAGATGGAACAATACTTCCTAATCAGAAACTACAATGGAAAATTACAGTAGATCCAGATAAATATAAAGGAAATAATAAAGCATTAACAAGTCTGGTACTTGAAGATGTATTAGAAAATTCTAATTGTTATAATGCGAACAGTAATTATGATGCGGATTCATTTAAATTTTATGATGAAGATGGTAAAGAATTAAATTACGTAAACGGCACTGATTATATTATGACTCTTTCAAAATTAGATCAGTACAGTAATGCAAGCTTTAGGTTGGAATTTATAAATATACCTCAGAAAAAATTTTCAATAATGTACACGACAACATCATTAAATCAAGGTTCATGGCAAACTAATACAGTAAAGTCAACATATACAATTGATGGTAAGAGTAATCAAGAAAGTGATAGCTCAAATCAACAATACCAGAAAGACGGAATGCCAATGAGCAAAAATGGTACTATCAATGGGAAAGTAATCGACTGGACTATTGTTGTGGATGCTACTAGCTGGCAATATGAGTTTGTAGAAGGTGGATTTAGAGAAGCTGGAAAATATACAATTACAGATATATTGCCAGATGGTTTGACGTATATTGATAATTCTGCAGATTATAAAATGGAGTATTCTAATGGAACGATAGAAAAAGGTGAAATTACTCCGATACAGACAGCAGACAGAAAAATGTCATTTGATGTAAATATTCATTATGATTTAGTAGATCAAGGGAAAAATGCAGCAAGAGTAAAAATTACACTACATTTCAAAACAGCAATCAACACCCCGTTGCCTACAGAAAATGGAAGTGGTCTGACAGTTACAGAAAATGGCATTAAATATCATAATGATACGAACTTCAATAAAGACGAAACCATCTATGCCAATGCAAGTGCAGATGCAGAAATCAAAAATAGATATCTCACAAAAGCAGGAACTGTTGGAAAAAATAATGTAATTAATTATAAGCTTGTGGTAAATTACAATGCAGAAGATTTGATTCCTCATAACAATTATATAGACTTGGTGGATAAGTTGGATCCGAACTGTGAGATTGATTTAGAATCAATTAAGGTAAAAGATATGAATACCAATCAAGATGTTGCATTTACCAAACAGTATTCAACAGATGGAACTCTAAGGTTAAAAGTACCAGATAGTAGAGCTTTACTTGTTGAATATAAAGTAAAAGTATTCGGAGAAAAAGATGAAACATTGACGATTCAGAATCAGGCTCATTTGGAAGGTATTGATTCCGCAAATGCATCAACTGAGACCGAAATAAAGATTGTAAAAACAGAGGCAACAGTAAGTGGAGAAAAAGATAGTATTACACTTGTAAAAATTGATGATACGACAAGCGAAAAACTGTTAGGAGCACAATTTAAACTGTATAAAGTAACGACTGATTATAACAATGGCACAGAAGTAACAGAAAAAACTACAGATTCTAATGGAACACTTACATTTGAAAAATTAAGTTATGATACAGTGTATTATTATCAAGAAGTAAAGGCTCCAGATGGATATGCAAAAGATAATACAAAGCACTACTTTATCATCAAAGGAAATAATTACCAAGAAGCGTATAACAATATTCCTAATGAGATAAAATCAGTCATTAAGACTTATGTTGGAGGTAATAATGTATTAGTTTCCAACAAAGAAGATAAGTCTTATGAACTTCCATCAACCGGAGGAACAGGAACCACAGGTTACCTTGCAGGAGGCGCAGCACTGATGTGTCTGGCAGCACTGCTTTATGGATATCAATTGAGGCGTAAGCGGGAAAGGGGGACGATGTAAGCCTCGTTTCCCGGCGAAAGCCGGAGATATCCCATATATATGTAACAAAATACAAAAGGTAAATTTTTAAGAAAAGGAGATTACAACATGAAAAAGATGAAGAAACTTTTATCATTAGTGCTCACAGTTGCTATGGTTGTAGCAATGGGAATTACAACGTTTGCAGCAAGTGACTATAAAATTACAGTCACAAACACAAATTCCAACATTTCGATTAATGGGAAAACCTATACAGCATACAAGATTTTTAGTGCTTCTTATAGTACTAGCGATCCTAATGCAATTGTTTATTCTAAAGACAATACTTGCTTAGATGTAACATATAATGGAAAGACTGGAGACAAATTAGTTGCATGGCTGGCAACAGAAGAAGGAACTTCTAATGTTCGAGCATTTGCTGATTATGTTTATAAAACTTATATCAAAGATAAGGGTATTACAGGAACTTCTGCCACAGCTAATGAAGAAACTGCAGAAATTGATCTTAATGCACCTGGATATTACCTTGTATATGGAGATGCAACAGCAACAAATGGAAAAGCAGATGCTAGTAATGTAGCAGTAGCAGTATCTTTAACAACAGCAAAACCTTCTGCTACAATTAATCCAAAAGCAGATGCTCCATCTCTTGATAAAGAGATTAAGCATAATGAAACAGAGAAATGGGGAGTTGTTGGAGATAATCAGATTGGAGACACAGTTGAGTTCCGTACAATCACAACAGTTCCAGATACAACAGAATATACATCATATACTTATAAAATTCACGATACAATGAGTGCTGGTTTAACATCAAATGTTAAGAATAAGGACGATATTCAAATTAAGATTGATGATAAGAATGTATTAGATGGAGAATATTATTCTGTAGAAGCTGAAGGAAACACATTCACAGTCACAGTTGATATTATGAAGGCTGTACAAAAAGGAGTATTAAAAACTGCAAATAAGTTATATACATACTACACCGGTGTTCTGAATAGCGCTGCTAAGATTTATGATGAAGGAAAACAGGATAATACAGCATATCTCGAATATAGTAATAGTCCATATGATGAAGGAACAGGAAAAACAGTAGATAAGAAAGTTTATGACTGGACGTTTAAAATGGGTGTCAACAAAGTAGACAGTACTGGAAACTCATTATCAGGAGCAAAATTTGTATTGTCTAAGGAAAATGGATTGAAAATAGATGCTAATAAAGATGGTGTACCGACAAATAATAAAGATAAATTAATAAAATTAATTGCTAATGAGGATGGAACCTATACTGTTGCACCAAGTAATTACGATGGTGTAACAACCTATGTTATTACAGCTGGCAACGTAACTATTAAAGGTTTAGATGATTCGGTAGATTATTATTTGTATGAAACAGCAGCTCCATCTGGATATAATAAGTTAACAGATCCTGTACACTTTAAGATAACAGTAGATACAAAAAATTATGGAACTACTGGAGAAACAAAACCAACACCAACAGTTACGGTAGGTACAAGTAAGGCTAGTGAAGAACTGTCAACAAATGTTGTTAATACATCTGGTTCACTCCTTCCATCCACAGGTGGAATCGGTACAACAATCTTCTACGTAATCGGTGGTATCCTCATGGTAGGTGCTGGCGTAATCCTTGTTTCAAGAAGACGCAGAAGCAAATAATTAACATTTCATATGTTAGAAAAAATGAACTAACATATACACATATCGTCGCAGCACGCCGCCCCCGGCGGCTGCGGCAAATGTGCATAAAGATAAGTATTAAAAAAAGATTAGAAACTATACAGCTTTAGGGAGAACATTATGAAGAAGAACAGAACAAACATAATTTTATTATTGATCTTTCTCATAGGGCTCTCCGTGATGCTGTATCCGTCATTCAGTAACTACTGGAACGACCGCCATCAGTCAAAGGCGGTGGCATCTTATAACAGTCAGGTTCAGAAGATGAACAAGACAGATTATAAGAAGATGTTTGCAGAGGCTGAAGCATACAATAAGGAACTCCGTAACGTCGCACATCCGTTTGAAAATTATAAGGAAGTGCCGGGATATGACAATATCCTCGATGTTACCGATACAGGAATTATGGGATACGTCACGATAGACAAGATCAAGGTAGAGCTTCCAATCTATCACGGAACGTCGGAAGGAGTACTGCAGATTGCAGTCGGACATCTGGCAGGATCCAGTTTACCGGTTGGAGGCAAAGGTACACATACCGTTTTGTCGGCGCACAGAGGACTTCCGTCTGCCAAGTTATTTTCGAACCTGGACAAGCTGGAAGAGGGCGATACATTTGAGATCACCGTACTGAATAAGAAGATGACTTATCAGGTGGATCAGATCCATATCGTAAATCCCGGCGATCTGAAAGACCTGCAGGTGGATCCGGACAAGGATTACTGTACACTTATGACATGTACACCTTACGGGATCAACACGCACCGTCTTTTGGTACGAGGAGTCAGGGTGGATGGCACTGCGGACGCCTATGTTCCGGCAGATGCATATCAGATCGAGCCTAAGGTAGTAGCGGTGGCTACGACGATCGCGCTTGTAACATTGGCAATGGTATATGTAGTGATCTCCTGGATCGTAAAATGCAGGAAGAGGACAGCAGTAAAAGAAAAAGATGAAGAAATTTAAGAAGATATTGCCGAATCTGATCGTCGGACTGATCTTTCTCACAGGTTTTGGAATATTTACTTATCCTACGATATCGGATCAGTGGAACAAGCTTCACCAGAGCCATGCGATCGCAAGCTATGAGAAACAGGTTGAGGACATGTCAGAGAAGGACTTTAAGTCGGCATGGGAAGAAGCAGAAGCTTATAATGAGACGATAACAACGAATACATTTCACGGGGATGCATTTTCCCAGGAGGAAAAGAATCTCCGGAATACACCTTACTGGAAGGTGCTGAATCTTGGAGATAACGGACTGATGGGTTACATATCCGTTCCAAGGATCAAGCAGAAGCTTCCAATCTACCACGGCACATCCGACGGTGTACTGCAGATCGCTGCGGGACATATGTCAGGGACGAAGCTTCCGATTGGCGGCGAGGGCAATCACAGTGTACTTGCGGCGCACAGAGGACTTCCAAGTGCCAAGCTGTTCAGTGATCTGGACAAGATGAAGAAAGGTGATAAATTCTACATCCATGTACTGGATAAGACACTGGCTTATGAAGTGGATCAGATCATGCCGATGGTAGAGAAGGATGACACAGAGACACTGACGAATGCCATGCAGAATACCGAAGGTGAAGATTATGTCACATTGTTCACCTGTACGCCGTACGGGATCAACAGTCACAGGCTTCTGGTCAGAGGGGTGAGAACAGAGTATCACGGTGAGGATGAAGAGAAAGTAAGCGACGAGACGATGTTACAGTCGGTGAAAGATTACTACATGCTGTATGTATTGCTTGCCGTCGCAATATTGATATTACTGGTTATTATTTTCAAATTGATAAAACGCAGAAAGCAGAAATAGGCAACAGGGTGTCCAAGGAGGGAAAAGGATGAGAAATACGAAGGCAAAAAGAAAATATCTGGCGGGACTTACCGCAGTGGCACTGATTGCTGTGATTGCTAAGCTTCCGTCGACATTTGCGGCGAATGCGGTTGATACAGACAGGAACTGCAGCCTGACGGTGAATGTGGCAGACAGTGGTTCCTATGCGGATGATCTGGCAACTGCAGCGATTGATGTTAAGCTTTATAAGGTGGCAGACGTTGCAAAGACCGGAGCATTTACATCGACAGAGAATTTCAGTTCACTGAAGATCGAAGATGTGAAGTCCGGAGAGGAGAACTGGGAGCAGACAGCGAAGGATGCAGTGAAGATTGTTGATGATAAGAAGATCACACCGGACGGGGAACTGACCGTAACAGGTGGAACGGGAACAAAGAATTCCTTGAGTTGTGGATTGTATCTGGTGGAAGCAGAGAAAGCTGATACGGACCGCTACAGTTACAGCTTTAATCCATATATCATTTCTCTTCCGGACAACCTCTATTATCAGTCAAAGGATCCGGAGGATGATGCATGGATCTATGATGTGACTTCCGGACTGAAGCCGGAGCAGGAATCCAGATACGGAAGCCTGAAGATCCGCAAGACGCTGCAGGACTTCAACGCATCGTTAAAAGAGGCAACATTCGTATTCCAGGTAGAGGGAACGGACGATGAGGAAAATGTTGTGTACAGTAACGTGGCATCGACAACATTTGATGCGGCCGGAACGAAAGAGGCTGTATTAGATAAGATCCCGGCGGGTGCACACCTGACGGTTACGGAAGTATACAGTGGTGCAAGCTATAAGCTCACCTCTGCGGAATCGCAGGAGACAACGATTGTTGCGGATCAGACAATGGAAGTGGATTTCAGCAATACATATGATGATAAGATCGTACCTGGCTATGGCGTGACGAATCATTTTGAATATGATGAAAACAACGGATGGAATTGGTCACAGCTTCAGGACAATACAGAGACACAGAAGTAAGGAGGGCCGGAGATGAAGGGCAGATTTATGAAGAACAAGACATTCTGGCTCGGAGCCGCTGCGATCGTGATGGCGGGCAGCCTGACTGCACAGAGTGCGATGGCATATTTTACAACCTATGTAAAGGCAAAGGGTGGATATGAGATCACGCTTGGTTCGGAGACGGAGATTGAAGAGAAGGTCAAAGACATGACCAAAGAGATCACGATATCGAATACAGGAAAGACAGACTGTTATGTGAGAGTGAAGGTATTCTGCGGAAGCCAGCTTGACATCAAGTTCTCAGGAGCTGTGAATGACAAGGGTGAAGATTACTGGACACTTGGCGATGATGGATACTGGTATTACAGTGAGATCCTTCCGACAGGAGGCAAGAGTGAGGTCCTGAATGCGAAGATCGAAGTTCCGGAAGATTACAAAGATACTTTCAATGTTGTAGTGGTTCAGGAATGTACACCGGTACAATACAACGCAGACGGAACAGCGGTTGATGCGGTTAAGGCGGACTGGAATGTAAAAGTAGATACGAAGACTGACATCGGAGTAGCAGATCCTGCCAGTGGAGAGGAGGCAGCCGAATAATGAGACGTATAGGAAGATTTTTACGTGGAAAGAAAGGCACATTACTTCTTGGAGCGGCAGCGGGGATCCTCCTGCTTTCCAGTGCCATAGGAAGTACGAAGGCGGCGCTGACGTACTTCAGTGAGAATTATACCGCACAGGTGGAGATGAAGGATATCGGTGTGACACTGGTGGAGACATCGGCGCAGGGCAGCAAGGATATTTCTTCCAGAGATTATACCGGAAGCGGGGATAAATGGAAGGAAAGCCAGGGCGAACTGCTTGGAGATATGTTAAAGCAGACCGGCGATAAGCTGCAGCTTGGAACAAAGTATAAAGAAGAATTGTCTGTAAAGAATACCGGAACGATCGATGAGTACGTAAGAGTCCGTATTTATAAGAACTGGACGAAGAAGGACGGTAAAAAAGAGACGACACTTTCTCCTTCACTGATTCTGTTAAATATGACCAATAATGGATGGATCATCGATGAAGAGAATTCGACCGAAGAGCGTACAGTTCTCTACTGGCCGCAGATTCTGAAAGTCGGAGCGCAGACACCGGCACTTTCGGATACATTGATGATCGATGATTCGATCGGTAAGAAAGTTACCACAACGCCGACAGAAGAAAACGGAGTGAAAAAGAAAGTTACAACATTTAATTATGATGGTGTGAAATTCAATCTGGAAGCAGAAGTGGATGCGGTTCAGACACATAACGCAGCCGATGCGATCAAGAGTGCATGGGGTGTGGATGTCAATGTAGCCGGAGACGGATCCATTAGTCTGAAATAACGTGAGGAGGAGTAAGAGCATGAAGAAGAAATGGCTTGCATCGGTTCTGGCATTGTTGTTGGCGGTAACTCCGATCACGGCGTATGCAGAAGATTTTTCCGGTGGAGATGGCTGGAAGGTATCTTTCGATGGAAAAAAGATGACCAGCACATTCAAGAATACGGATATAGATGATAAGATATATGAGATGGAACCGGGAGATACGGTTGACTTCCATATACAGCTGAAGAATGAATACAAGCAGACGACGGACTGGTATATGACCAATAAGGTTCTGGAAAGTCTGGAGGATGCGCAGACCGTAGCGGAAGGCGGAGCGTATTCCTACATATTAACGTATATCAAACAGGATGGAACAAAAGAGACATTATACAGCAGTGAAGAAGTCGGTGGTGAGACGAAGAATGCCAGCGGAGAAGGTCTTCACCAGGCAACCAACTCTCTGAAAGATTATTTCTATCTGGACCGTCTGAAATCCGGACAGTCAGGTGAGATCACATTGAAGGTGAAGCTGGAAGGTGAGACGCAGGGAAACACTTATCAGGATACACTGGCAAAACTGCAGATGAATTTCGCGGTAGAGCTTGTGGATGACAGTACAACACCGGGGACACCGGACAATCCGACGAAGACACCGTCTAAGAAGTCCCCATCCAGAACAACGGTTAAGACCGGTGATAACAGCCGCGTCCTGTTGTATTCGGTTATCGCACTGATCGCCGGACTGGTATGTGCCGGGGCGGTTGTCTACAACGTAAGACAGAACAGGGAAGATGCTGAAGAAGTATCATCAAAAGCAGCAAAGAAAAATACACGTCAAAGGAGGTCTAGGTAACATGAAGCTTGGTAAGATGCTGAAAAAAGGACTCCTGACCGTGTGTACCTGTGCACTTGTAATGGCACAGACAGGGCTTTGCACTGCATTTGCAGAAAAAGGCGGTAACGCGAAGGAATATACGTATACGGTGACACTGTATGCGGGAAAAGAAGGAACATTTGCCGATGGCAGCAGCGAGGTGAAGATCACCGGATTAAAGACGGGGGATGTCGTATCTTTCGCAGGACAGATCGGCGGTGTGCAGCTGAAGGACAGCGGAAAATATTATGTAAAAGGTGTAAGGGAAAGCGGTAAGGATAATAACACCGTGAGTGCACCTGCATTTACCGTAGACAGTGACAGGGAATATGTCGTAGCTTACGGTATCAAAGGGGACATGGTCTCTTATACCGTGAATTATCAGGACGAGTCCGGCAATGCGCTGAGACAGAGTGAGAAGTTCTATGGTGTAGTCGGAGACAAGCCGGTTGTGGCATTCCAGTATATTGACGGATATCAGCCGCAGGCTTATAATCTGACTAAGACATTAAATAGTAACGAAGCTGATAATGTATTTACATTTACATATAAGAAGATTGCGTCCGGCTCTGATACGAATAATGGCAGCAATGGTTCTAATTCCGGCAATGGCACAGGTACAAATACGGATAATTCCGGTACAGGTACGAACACTGGTAATACAGGCAATAATGGTACGGGTGCTGCTAATACAAATAATAATGGCAACACAGGTGCGGCAGATAATACAGGTACCGGCAATGCGGCGAATAATACTGTAGACAATAATCAGACAGATAACGGACAGACAGTGGAGTCAGCAGATGCAGAGACACCAAAGGAGCAGGTGGACCTGGACGATGAGGAGGTGCCGAAAGCTAAGATCAATGCAGATCAGAAGGCAAAGGGACGCCCGGCAGGAGTGATGTATGCGCTGGCAGGAATCGCGCTGGCAGCAATTCTTGGCATTATCATATTGATCGTAACATTCAGAAAGAAAAAACATGCAGATGAGTAAAGCGGAGAACAGACGTGGAAAAGAAGAAAAAATCAAAATCTGCAGCCGTATGTAATATCACAGGAGGATTACTATTAGTCTTAGTAATCCTCCTGTGTGTGCCTTTAACGGTTCCGAGGTTATTCGGCTGCCAGATCTATACCGTAGTAAGTGGAAGTATGGAACCGGCGATCCCGACAGGGAGTATTGTCTATGTAAAAGGAACAGAGGCATCGGAAGTGAATAAGGATGATGTGATCGCATTCTATAGTGACAACGATTCGGGAGCAATCATTACACACCGGGTTGTGAAGAATCAGGTTGTATCCGGCAGATTCATTACCAAAGGGGATGCCAATGAGAAGGAAGACGTGACACCGGTGGATTATGATAACCTGATCGGAAAGGTAGTACTGTCCGTTCCGGTACTGGGAAGTCTTCTGGCGGTCATGACCGAGCCGACGGGAAAGATCGCAGCAGCATGCCTGATCGCAGCGGCAATCATACTTAGGATCATTGCTGAGAGACTACAGAAAAAGCAGTGAAAATACCCATGGGAAGAAAATGTAAAAAATATGAAAAAAGTAATTGACATTCACATTAAGGCTTGATATAATTACTTTCGCTGGAGAAATACTCAAGAGGCTGAAGAGGCGCCCCTGCTAAGGGTGTAGGTCGGGTAACCGGCGCGAGGGTTCAAATCCCTCTTTCTCCGTTAGGTCAGTGAGAACTGTCTGAAACGAGCTTTCAGATAGTTTTTTTACGGCCATATATGATACCGAAAAATGTATGAAAAGAAAAGTTGAAAAAAGATGAAAAAACATCTTGACACTTCGAAAAATACATGGTATTATATATAAGCTTTCGCAAACAAATTATTTAAAAGACTTGTAAAAAGAAAGCGAAAATAAGTTAAAAAAGTTCTTGACAAGCGAATGAGTATATGATATACTAAATGAGCTGTTGAACAAAAAACAACAAAGAACCTTGATAATTAAACAATAGACAACAACCCTGAAAATTCTAAAGAGAATTATTCAGAACAGACATTTAA